>NZ_BMPE01000022.1 GCF_014647435.1 Deinococcus radiotolerans
GGTCTACACTCACCTCATCGGCGAACGCTCGTAACGCCGCTTGAAGTCAAAACTGGAGCACTACCGGTTAATCAGGTAGTCAGCGCTCACCACACCTACAGCACCTCCGGGTTTCATCCCCCGGTGGTGCTTTTTATGATGGCCCAGAGATCACCGTGACTCCCTCCCCCACCGCCCGCGCGTACCTCCGCGTCTCCTCCGCCGCTCAGGTGGAGAAGTACAGTCTCGCCTTCCAGCGGGACAAGGCTCTGGCCTGGGCCGCGTACCAGGATCTCGGGCCGGTTCAGTTCTACGAGGAACGCGGCATCTCCGGGAGGCTCGACGACCGCCCGCAGCTGACCGCGCTGCTCAGCGAGATCCAGCCAGGGGACACCGTGATCGTGTACAGCCTCAGCCGCCTCGGGCGTGGCGGCGCAGTGCAGATGCTCAGCATCGTGGGCCGCATCAAAGACGCCGGCGCGCGCCTGGTCTCCCTCACCGAGAACATCGACACGGAGACCCCCGCTGGGCGCCTGATGCTCACCATCCTCGCGGCGCTGGCGGAACTGGAAGTCGAAACCACCCGGGAGCGCACCGCTGCCGGGCGCATCCAGGCGGCCAGCCAGGGCATCTACCCGCAGAACGCGCAGAGCCTCCCCTTCGGGTACACGCGCAGCCCAGACGGGCGGATCGTCGAGAGTGACCGCGCGGACGACCTGCGCCTGGTGTTCCAGCTCGCCCAGGGCGGCCGGGCGTTCCTGTCCATCGCGTCGGAGCTGAACGCCCAGGGCGTCCCCACGCCGGGCCGCAGCACGGAGTGGACGGCGAACACCGTCATGAAGATCATCAAGACGCCCACGTACGCGACCGGCGTCTACCCCTACCGGCGCCGCGCCCTCCCGGACGAACCTGCCGCGTGGATTGACATGCCCGCCCCGGCCCTCATCACGCAGGACGAGTGGGAGGGGGCGCAGCGGGCCCGCACCATGAACCACCCCTACCGCCGCCCGGACCTGTACCCACTCACCGGGCACCTCGAGTGCGGGTGCGGCACGCCCCTCGTGGGCAGCACGAACCGCCCCGCGCAGGGCAAGCCTGGGAAGGCGTACCGGTACTACCTGTGCCGCGCCCGGATACGCGGGGCGCCCACCTGCCCCGCTGCGGGCGTTTCGAACAAAGCCTACGACGCAGACCAAGTGGAACCTCAGGCGCGTGAAGTGCTGGTCCGTACGCTCCGCAGTCCGGCCGCCCTGACCCTTCTCCTTCAGCAGAGTGCGCCCTCCCCGGACCCGCACGCTGATGAGCGCACGCGCCTCACGGAACGCCGCGCCGCCCTGATTGACCTGCACCTTGACGGGCTGATTGACCGGGCGGAGTTCGTGCGCCGCCGCCAAGAACTGGACGGCCGCATCGACGCCCTCACCCCGGCCATCCCGATCAGCGTCCCCTAAGTGCCCGCCATGCACGCGTACGCGGACGCTGCCGAGACCCTCACCGGAGACGAGTACCTCCGCCTTCTGACGCTTCTGCAGGTGCGCTGGCAGGTCACACCAGAGGGCGTAAACGTCGTGCAGCTCAATGTCCCGCAGACTTGGGACTGAGGTGATGTGTTTGGGGACGAGATCAACCACCGGGGTCACTTGCGGCTGCTGAGGCGACACATGCCGGCGCAGCAGGGGCTGGGCATGACCAGAGCGCAGCTGGAGCCCATGAGGGACGGGCTGGGCGTGCGCTCCCGTCAGGCGTTTGAGGGCAGTCCGGCGCATCAGGCGGGGATGCAGGCCGGGGACGAAATTATCGCCGTGGACGAGATGAACGTGCAGAACGCGCTGTTCCACGAATTGCGCCTGAGCGCCGCACCTGGCGTGAGCAGCACGTTCCGGGTCCAGCGGGCGGACGGAACGCACGACCTGACCATCACGCGGGTGGCGCGGCCCGGCTGACCGGTCAACGAGCCTGTGCCGCTGGAAGTGCGGTCAGTGGGCAGTGGACTGCTGGACTGAACCGAGGGTTGGCTGCTGTTCTCGCAGGGCGTCTGAGGCGCCAGGCTGCCAGGGAAAACGGCCCTGGTGGTCTGACCACACGCACTGGAGCACCGGGAACTCCTCGTTGCCGTACAGCCGCAGGGCGTAACCCAGGTAGTCGCGGTATGAGGCGGGCGGGACCGGAATGAACTGGCACAGGTGGCCGGCAAGCAGGTCGGGGGTGGTGTACCCGGCGCTGTAGCGCTGCTGACGGTCGTGGATGGCCTGACTGGCTGCGGAGAGACCGGCTTGCATGGCGGCGGTGGGCTGGCCTATCAGGATGAGTTCCGGGTGCTGGCAGTTGGCCCATAGGCCGACGGTGAACGCGAAGCCTGGGCCTTCTGCGTCTTCGGGGATGGTGAGGACACTCCATCCGCGCTGCTTGATGTGGTGAAGCACGCTGGAGTCGAAGTCGGTCTCTGGCGCTGACAGGGATGAGGTCATGGGTCTGGTCTCCCGCGCGTGGCGTGACTCGGTGAATGGCCTCAGTGTACGGAGGGACTCTGAGGGCTTTGCCCCAGTTCGGGTGAAGGGAGTCGGTGGAGCGTTCTGAGGATGATTCCTGGCGGCGGGATGGATTTGGAGGGATTCAGCCTGCTGGCGAGCTGGTGGGGGCTGGATTGCCGAGCATTCCGGTGGGTGTTCTGCGTTGAGTTTGGGGATTGGGGAGAGTAAAATTCGCTTATTGAGAATTATTCCTATTAAGGAAATCTGTCCTCTCCCCCACGCCGGAGGCCCCACGTGACCACCCAGACCCTCACCCCAGCGCGCGACGCACCCGCCCCGCGCGTCACTGTCTCCCCCGCCGTCCGCCGCGCCGTCACCCTGACTGCCCTGACCCTGCTGGGTCTGCTGGCCGGACTGGTCGGGCAGTACCTCCTTCACCTGCCGGCCCTCGAGTGGACCGGGTACGTCACAGCGTTCCTGGCGGGCGGCATTCCCGCTGGCCGCGAGGCGCTGCACAGCCTCTTCCGGGAACGCAAGCTGGACGTGGACCTGTTGATGGTCCTGGCCGCGCTGGGCGCCGCGAGCATCGGGCAGGCGGCAGACGGCGCGATCCTGCTGTTCCTGTTTTCCCTCAGCAACACCCTGCAGGACTGGGCGATGGGCCGCACGTCCAGCGCCATCCAGGCCCTGATGGACCTGAATCCGGAGGGCGCCACCGTCCGCCGGAACGGCGTGGAGAACTGGTGTGAACTGGGCGAGATCCGGATCGGGGACCTGCTCGTCGTGCGCCCCGGCGAACGCATTGCCGCCGACGCCCGCGTCGTGAAGGGTCAGACCAGCGTGGACGAGAGTCCGATCACGGGCGAGAGCGTCCCGGTGGACAAGGCGCGGGGCGCGGAGCTGGCCTCCGGCACCGTGAACCTGAACGGCAGCGTGGAGGCCGAGGTGCTGCGACCCGCCGGGGAAAGCACCCTGGCGCGGCTGGTGGGCCTGATGGAACAGGCGCAGACGCAGAAGAGCCGCACCGAGAGCCTCACGGAACGCTGGGAGAGCCCCTACGCGATGATCGTGCTGGCGCTGGTCCCGGCCGTGTACGCCCTGCTGCGGTACGGGTTCGGCCTCAGCGTGGACGATTCCTGGTACCGCGCGATGACGTTCATGGTGGTCGCCAGCCCCTGCGCGGTCGTGATCAGCACGCCCGCCGTGATGCTCTCCGCGATGGCCGCCGCCGCGCGGGCGGGGGTGCTGTTCAAGAGCAGCGCCGCGCTGGACACCCTGGCCGGCGTGCAGACCGTCGCGTTCGACAAGACCGGAACACTGACCCAGGCGCGCATGACCCTCACGGCTGTGCACGCCCACGACGACACGCAGGCGCTGGCGCTGGCCGCCGGACTGGAAGCCCACAGCGAGCACCCCATCGCACAGGCCATCGTCACCGCCGCCCGCGAGCGTGGCGTGGCGCCCCTGACCGTGACGGACGCGCAGGCGATCCCCGGGCACGGCATTGAGGCCCGCCTGACGGACGGGCAGGTCGCCTGGGCCGGGAACATCCGCCTGGCCAGGCGGCAGGGCGCGACCCTGGACGCCGGGCAGCAGGCGGCCCTGAGTGATCTGGGTGACCGCGGCAGCAGCAGCGTCATCGTGGGCGTCGGGCCGCGCGTGACCGGCGTGATGGGCGTCGCGGACGCGCTGCGCCCCGACATCCGCGGCGCGCTGGACGCCCTGAAGGCCAGTGGCGTCGCGCACCGGGTGATGCTTACCGGGGACCGCGAGGAGGTGGCCCGCAGCGTCGCCGGGGAGGTCGGCCTGCAGGAATTCCGCGCGGGCCTGCTTCCCGAGGACAAGCTGAGGCTGATCGGCGAGCTGCCCGGCCCGGTCGCCATGGTCGGCGACGGCGTGAACGACGCGCCCGCCTTGGCCCGCGCGGATCTGGGCGTGGCGGTTGCGTCCGGCACGGACGTCGCCATCGAGAGTGCCGACGTGGTCCTCATGCAGAACGACCTGGGCAAACTGGCGGGCGCGGTACGGCTGGCCCGCGCCGCCCGGCGCACCGTGATCACGAACCTCGCCTTCGCGTTCGGGGTGATCCTGATTGTCGCGCCGCTCGCAGTGGCGGGCAGGGTGCCGCTCCCGCTGGGCGTTCTGGCGCACGAGGGCGGCACGGTCTTCGTGGTGTTCATGGGCCTGCGCCTGCTGCGCCACCGGATGTAGGCCGCGCGGGGGAAGGGGCGCTGCACGACCCGCCCTGCCCGCATCACAACATTCCCGCAAGCGGAGCACATCCCGGCGCGGCCCGTGACGCCCAGGCTGAGCTTCAGAGTTCACCGGAGGACCCCATGAGACTGAATCCCGCCCGCCGTTCCCTCCTGCCCCGCCTGCTGCTGGGCCTGGTGGCGCTGTTCGTGCTGATCCAGCTCGTGCCGTACGGCCGGGCGCACGCCAATCCCACCGTGCAGGCGCAGCCGAAGTGGGATAGCCCTCAGACGGAGGCGCTGTTCACTCGCGCCTGCGCGGACTGCCACAGTCACGCGACCGTGTGGCCCTGGTACAGCAACGTGGCGCCCGTGTCGTGGTTGGTGCAGCGGCACGTGGATGAGGGCCGCAGCAAGTTCAACGTGAACGTCCCCGGGTACGGCCGCGAGGCGGACGAGGCGGCCAAGACGGTCCGCAACGGCAGCATGCCTGAACCCACCTACCTGCCCATGCACCCGGCGGCGCGCCTGACCGTCCAGGAGAAACAGCAGCTGGCCGGTGGTCTGGCCGCCACCTTCGGCCGTGAAGGCGCAGACGCCGGGGGGGACGAGGACCGCTGAGCCCGGCCCTCCGGGGCGCGACGTAAGGAGACGTGAACGCGGCCCCTACCTGCGCCCCACCCGCGCGGGCCTAGGCTGGGCGGCGACGCACTTCAGTTCAGCCGCTCCGCCCGGACGGAGCAGGAGGCCACACCATGGGAGAAGGCAGACCGAACGGCGAGGCGCACGCGAACGTCTCACAGGACACCATCAATGACCAGGGGCAGTGGAATACCGGCACGCCCAAGAATCCGGGGGACGCCACCACGCAGGGCATCTACCCGGACGCCAGTGACGAGAACGCAGGCGACGGCTCAGAGACCTCGCAGGCGCAGCAGGTGAGCAGCACCACCGACCCGCGTTCCGACGCGCAGGGCGGCACGGACGTGAACCCCACGTCCTTCGGGAGCATGCAGGGCGGCCTGCCGGCCAGCGGCGCCACGACCGACCCGGAGCAGAAGGCTGACACCGACAAGGCCTGAGAACTGCCAAAAGAGGCGCCCACCCGGGTATCTGGGTGGGCGCCTCTTTTCAGGCTGCGCGCGGTTTACTTCTTGGGCGCATCAATGGTCTTGCTGGCCTTCGTGGCCGGGCGGGCCGGGGCCTTCTCGACCTTCTGGCCGATCGTGGCGGTCTCCTTCTCGACCTGCTTGTTGATCAGGATCTGCTGCCCAATGCCGATCAGGGTGGACAGAATGATGTAGATCGTCACGCCGGCCGGGAAGGTCAGGGCGAAGTACAGGAAGATCAGATAGATGAACGCCTGCTGCCGGAACATGTCGGGGTTCTTGCGGGTCATCACGTACAGCTGCCCGATGTTCACGATCAAGTACACCACAGCGAGCAGGTAGAACGGATCAGGAATCGCGAGGTCCGGGAGCCACAGGAAGCCGCTGTCGAACTCGAAGTTGCGGATCGTGGACCACAGCGCGATCAGCACGGGGAACGGAATGAAGGTGGAGAAGCACCCGGCCGGGTTGAAGTTGTAATCCCGGTACAGCTGCTGCATTTCCGCCTGCATAGCCCGCTGCGAGTCCATGTCCTTGCGGTCTTTGTACTTCTCCTGGATTTCCTTGATCTTGGGCTGCATGACCTGCATGCGGGCGGTGGTGCGGCCCTGCGCCTGCATCAGGGGCCACATGATGGCGCGCAGCAGGATGGTCAGGACGACCAGCACCAGGCCCCAGTTCCCGATGAACTTGTACAGCTGTTCCATCAGCTTCACGATCAGCAGGCTGATCTGACCGAAGGGGTTCGGTTTGAACAGGCCCGGCAGGTCGGTGTAGCCGCTCTGGTACAGGTGGATCAGTTCGTTTTTGCCGCCGTACACTTCCAGGTTGCTGCTGGCGGGCACGGAGGCCGTGATCAGGCCCTGGCTGCCGCCGGTCAGGGTGGCGTTCACCTGCGTGCCGCTCTGGGGCCGGATGATCAGCGCGTGCGCGATCTGGCTGGGGTTTTCCTGAAGCGCGGCGTACTGAACGTTCTCCACGGTCAGGGTGCCGCTGCCCTGAACGGCGGCCGGCTGGGCGCCGCCCGTCGCGTAGGCCTGCACGCGGGGGTTGTCCGCCTTGCCGAGTCCCGGGAACAGGAGGTTCACGCGTTCGGGCCCGCCCGTGACTTCGGTCTTCAGGTCCACCTTGAAGTTCCGGGGGTGCAGCGTGACGGTTTTCGTGACGGTCACGCCGCCCTGCGTGTAGCGGAACACGGCGTCCTGGCGGTTGGCTTTCAGGTCGGTGCTCAGGCCCGTGGGGGCGCTGGTCTCTGCGGCCTGGGCGGGGTCGAGCCCGGCGGCCTTGTCCTCCACGGCCAGGGCTTTGCGGCCCGCAACCATGTTCACGATGCCCTTCTGGTTGGTCAGGGCGCTGAAGTCGTAGGTGCCGTCGCCCTTCTTCTTGATGTAAGGCGTGCCGGCGTAGCCCTTGACGTACCAGCCGATGATCTCACCGCGGGCGTTGAAGACCACGTCCTGAAGGTTGCTGGTGGCGATGTACTCGTCGCCGGGCTGACCGTCGAAGTCCGTGGTGATCCATTCGGGCGTGATGGCCTTGCCGAAGGTGGGCAGCGGGCCGGTCTGACCGCAGCCGCTGAGCAGCAGCATGCCGCCCAGGGCGGCGAGGGGAAGCAGGTGTCGTGTCTTCATGGGTTCTGGGGGTGCCTCTTGGGAAAGTGCTCGGGGACCGGGTCAAAGCCGCCGGGCACCAGGGGATTGCAGCGCAGGACGCGCCACGTGGCCAGCCAGCCGCCTTTCACGGCGCCGTGCCGCTCGATGGCCTGCGCGGCGTACTCCGAGCAGGTCGGGGTGAAGCGGCAGGTGGGCGCGGGCTTGCGGGGCGAGAGGTGCTGCTGGTAGGAGCGGACGGCCCGGACCATCAGCTTGCGGGGCGCGCTCACGCGGTCCCTCCGTGGGGGTCGGGCTCCGGTGAGTCTAGCGCGGGCTGCGGGGACACTGGGGGCACGGGGGCAGGTACGCGCCCCGCCCGGCCCTGGTTCCCGCCGCCCCGGCCGGGCTTCCCGCCGCGCGAGGGCGCACGCCGCAGGGCGCGCTCCAGGGCGGCCTGCAGGTCCGCGAACGGAGCGGTCAGCACGGCGGGGTTGGGCAGCAGAATGGCCCGGCAGGCGGGAAGGCCTCCGGGCAGGGTGCGCAGCGCCTCGCGGACGCGGCGGCGGGCGCGGTTGCGGTCCACGGCCCGCTTCAGGGTCTTCTTGCTGACCACAACGCCGATGATCGCGCGTGGCCGCCACGCTTCCCCATGACGGGGGCGGTACTCGGTGACACGCAGGGTGAACAGGGGGTCGCGCACGGCCTGACCGTGGGCGCGGACCTTGCGGAATTCGCGGTCGCCCCGTAATGAATCCAGCGCCACCGGACGGCGGGGCCGATCCTGGGTGGCGCTGGGCAGGTCTGACTGTGCGATGAGGGCCGCTCCGTGGGGGAGCTTACTCGTCGGCGACGGTGAGCTGGTGGCGGCCCTTGGCGCGACGACGCGCGAGGATGTTGCGGCCGGACTTGGTCTTCATGCGGGCGCGGAAGCCGTGGGTCTTGGCGCGCTTGCGGTTGTTGGGCTGGTAGGTACGCTTCATGGTGCTCTCCTCTTCTCTCGCGGAGCCGCCGGTTCCTGGCCGGGCGCGCAGCGTCACGCGGGAACGCCTCCCTCGGGAGGCAAACTCCGGGAGTGTAGCACGGGACGCGCTCAACAGGCAAAGGGCACCTGCGGCAGCGCGTCCACACCCGACCTCCTAAGCTGACCGCATGCCCAGCACCGACGCGGTGGACCACCGCCCACCGGCTCCCACCATCCCGACGGCCGCAGCGCCCGGCCGTCACTCACCGGCCAGGCCCGCGGCCCCCCGCCCAGTCCGGCAGGCGCTGGTCACGCCGTGGAACACCTGGACGCCTCTGCTGGGCGGCGCGGTCCTGATCACCGCCACCTTCACACTGATTCCGGCGCTGTGGCCCCAGCCGCGCGTGCCAGTCGTCACGCGGGCCGCGCTGCCCACCGTGACCCCAGCTGCGCCGGCCACCAGTCAGGGGCCAGCCCGGCAGGAGCCGCCAACGTATCCCACCACGGCCAGCATCCATCCGCTGATCTCAGGGCGGGTCAATCTGAATACCGCCACGCCCGAGCAGCTTGAAGCGCTGCCGAAGGTCGGGCCGGCCCTAGCCGCGCGGATCGTGGCGGGTCGGCCGTACCGATCGGTCGCGGATCTGGACCGCGTGAAGGGCGTCGGGCCAGCGGCGCTGAAGGCGCTGGAACCGCTGGTGTCGTTCTGAACGCGCACCGGCCCCGCGCGGGCAGTCTGCCCTGGCCGGTCCCGGCGGTGGCGGGCGTGATCGGCGGCATCCTGCTGGCGCTGGGGCAGCCGTGGGGCGTGGCGGCGCTGCTAGCCGGCGCGGGGCTGGTGCTGTGGCACGCCCGCCCGGTCCTGCTGGCGCTGGTCGTGCTGGGCGGCGCGGCAGGCTGGGCCTCCGCGCACGCGGTGCTGACCCGCCCGAACACCCTGACGCCGTGGTTCGGGGCGCAGGTGACGGTGCAGGGCGAGTGGGACGGGCAGTTCCTGACCCTGCGTGATCCGCCCGCGCGCGTGACGCTGGCGCCGAAGCCCACCCAGGGCCCGGGGCGGCTGCGGGTGTCGGGCCGGCTGCTGGCCCCGGAGGGCCGCCGCACGCCAGGGGGGTTCGATCAGGCCGCGTGGTTCCGCGCGCAGGGGGGCCTGCTGAGCGTCACGCCGGGCGGCGCGCTGGTAGGCGCGCGGGTGCGGGAGTTCCAGCCACAGGGCGGGCTGCGCGGCTGGTTCCGCCGGGGCCTGACGACCGGCCTGACCGAGCGGCAGGGCGCGCTGATGCAGGCCATCGAACTGGGGGACCGGGGCGACATCAGCCGCGAGCAGTTCAGCGAGGGTGAGGCGGTGCGCGACGCGTTCGCGCGGGCGGGACTGGCGCACCTGATGGCGCTGTCCGGGCAGAACGTGGCGCTCCTGACCGGCGCGCTGATCCTGCTCCTGACGCGGCTGGGCGCGGCCCCCGCGTGGCGATTCGGGCTGCCGGTGCTGCTGCTCGGGCCGTACCTGCTGCTCGTGCAGTCCTCGGCCAGTATCACGCGGGCGGTCCTGATGGGCGGCGCGGTGCTGCTGGCCCTGGCGCTGGGGCGCGGGCGGCCCGACCCGCCCGGCGTGATCGCGCTGGCGGCGCTGGCATGCCTGCTGCTGTTCCCTCTGTGGCTGACGGACGTGGGCTTTCAGCTGTCGTTCCTGGCGGTGGTGGCCCTGACGCAGTCCGAGCGGGTGGCGGGCCTCCTGCCGGGGCGCTGGCCGCGCTGGCTGCGGCTGGGCCTCGCCGCAACCCTGCTCGCCGAGGCCGGGACGCTACCCGTCATCGCGGGAACGTTCGGGCAGGTGCCGCTCGTGGGTCTGCCCGCCAACCTGCTGGCGGAGGGGATCATGGCCGCGCTGGTCCCGCTGGGCTTCCTGGCGGGACTGCTGGGCCCGCTGGCGCTGCCGCTGAACGTGGTCAATGGCGTGCTGGCCGACGCGCTGCTGCTGGTGGCGCGCACCTTCGGGCACGCCCCGGTCCTGAGCTGGGGGCAGGTGGGTGTAGGCGGCCTCCTGGCGTACGCGGCGGCGCTGCTGGCGGGGTGGCTGTGGCTGCTGGGCCGCGTCCGCGCGCCCGCCGCGCTGGGCACGTGGCTGGCCTGCCTCCTGCTGACCACCCTGCCGGGACGACTGCACCCCGCGCGCGAGGTGGTCTTTCTGGATGTCGGGCAGGGGGACAGCACCCTGATCCGCCTGCCCCACCTGACGGTCCTCGTGGACGCGGGCGGCTCGGTGGGCAGTGACTACGACGTGGGCGCGCACACGGTCGTGCCCACCCTGCGGGCCCTGGGCGTGCGGAAGCTGGACGTGCTGGTCGCCACCCACGCGGACACCGACCACATCGAGGGCGCCGCGAGCGTCCTGCGGCAGATGCCGGTCGGGGAGGTCTGGATCGGTCAGCGCAAGACGGACGATCCGGTGCTGACGGCCGTGCTGCTGGCTGCGCAGGAACGCCATGTGCCGGTGCGCGAGGTCCGCCGGGGTGATCAGGTCAGCTCGGACGGCGCGACCCTGACCGTCCTGTGGCCCGCCGGGACCGCCTGGTCCACCGAGGACAACGACAACAGCGTCGCCCTGCGCCTGGAGTCGCGCGGGTGGCGGGCCGCGTTCCTGGGCGACCTGCCCGACCCGGCCGAGGGCACACTGGCCGTGGGAGCGCTGAATCTCCTGAAGGCCGCGCACCACGGCAGCCGTCACAGCAGCTCGGCGGCGTTCCTCGCGCAGGTCGCGCCGCCCGACACGGTGGTCAGCGTGGGGAGGAACACCTACGGGCACCCTCACCCGGACGTGCTGGCCCGGCTGGCGCAGGTTCACTCGCGGGCGTGGCGCACCGATCAGCTGGGCACGATCCGCTGGCCTGTACCCTGAAAAAGCGCGGGGCACGAAGAGGCCTTCTCCTCCGCGCCCTGCGCCTGACCGGCTGGATCAGTCGGTGGCGCTGACCTCGATCTTCTCGGCCCGCGGGGCGAGTCCGGCGCGGCCCTTCAGGGGGCGTTCGGGCAGGGCGATGGTCGCCAGGAACGCGAGGCCCACGAGCACGGCGGACACCAGGAACACCTGATCAATCGCGCCGGCCATGACGCCGCGCAGGGCGTCCAGAATGGGCTGGAGCAGGTTCGCGTCGCCCAGTTTGCCCAGGCCCGCGCCGAGCTGGGCGGTGGCCTGCGGGCTGGTCAGGAGGTTCGGGTTGGCGATGGCGTCCTGCACGGGGGCGGGCAGCGTGCGGGCCTGTTCGGGCAGCTGCGCGGCGAGGTTGGCATTCAGGTGGGCGTTCACGAGCGCGCCGAACAGGCTGACGGCCAGGGTGCCGCCGATCTGCCGGAAGAACTGGTTGCCGCTGGTGGCGCTGCCGAGCTGCTCGCGCGGCGCGGCGTTCTGCACGGCCAGGGTCAGCTGGCTGTTCACGGGGCCCAGGCCCAGGCCCAGCAGGACCATGATGCCCACGGCGATCAGGATGGGCGTGGCGGTGCCCAGCGTGGTGGCCAGCAGCAGCGCGCCGGTGGCGACCAGACCGCCGATCAGGATGAGGTTCTTGTAGCGGCCGGTGCGGCTGACGACCTGCCCGCTGAGGGTGCTGGTCAGGATCATGCCGAACATCAGGGGCGCGAGGGCCAGACCGCTGCCGCTGGCGCTGCTGCCGCGCACACCCTGCATGTACAGCGGGAGGTACAGGATCGCGGCGTACATGCCCGCGCTCGTCAGGAAGCCCGCGATGGACGCAATGGCGATGCCGCGGTCTTTCAGGAGGCGCAGATCGAGGATGGGGCGTTCCTGCCGGGCGCTGTGCCACGCGTACGCGCCGAACGTGAGGACGGTGGCAGCCAGCAGGCCCAGAATGATGGCGCTGCCCCAGGCGTACGTGCCGCCGCCCCACGAGAGGGCCAGGGTCAGGGTGGTGACGGACGCGCCCAGCAGCAGCGCGCCCAGCGCGTCGAAGTGACCGCGGGCGCCGGGGGCGGGCAGGCGAAAGTAGCGCCAGATGAAGTAAGCGGCGAGCAGCGCGAAGGGCAGGTTCACGAAGAACACGCTGCGCCAGCCCAGGTGATCGGTCAGGAAGCCCCCGACCAGCGGCCCCACGACGGAGCTGACGCCCCACACAGCGCCGGTGTAGCCCTGGTAGCGGCCGCGTTCGATGGGTGTGAACAGGTCAGCGATGGCGGTGAAGCTCATGGCCATCAGGGTGCCGCCGCCGATGCCCTGCACCGCGCGCAGCACGATCAGCTGTTCCATGTTCTGCACGAAACCCAGCAGGACGCTGCCCAGCGTGAACACGGCAATGCCGAGCAGGATCAGTGGTCGGCGGCCGTACCGGTCACTGATGGTGCCCACGATGGGCAGGGTGATGGTGGTGGCCAGGGAATACGCGGTGAACGCCCAGGCGTACAGGTGGAAGCCGCCTAGGTCGCTGATGACGCGGGGCATGGCGCTGCCGACGACGGTGAGGTTGAGGCTGGACAGGAACAGCACGGTCAGGATGCCGACGAACGCGAGGAGCTTCTCGCGCGGCGCGACCGGGCTGGTGGTGGGTGCGGGGGTGGTCATGCGGGGTCTCCGGGAGTGGGGCAGGGGGCGTGCAGGGCGGTGTCCAGGGCGGCCAGCGCGGCGAGAGCGGCTTGAACACGCTCGGGGGGCAGGTGGCCAAAATGCGCGTGGACGATGTCCTGCGCGACCGCGCGGGTGCGGGCGCGGGTGGCCTGGCCGTCCTGGGTGAGTTCCAGGCGTTGCAGTCGCAGGTCGCTGGGGTCGGTGACGCGGCGCACCAGGCCCGCCTGCACGAGCTTGGTGACCATGCGGGTCACGGTGGGTGCGGGGAGGTTCTGCGCGTGCGCGACCGCGCCGGGCGTGTCGGCGCCGTCCATGACGCTGGCCAGCACGAGCAGTTCCTTGGTGTTCAGGCCCAGCGCGGTTTCAAGCGGGTCGTCGAGAACGTGGTGAACACGCCGGGAGAGCCGCAGGATCATCCGGACGAGGCCGTACAGATCATCCGTGACTGGGGGGGGATTGAGGGCAGGACTTCCATTCATTTCAAATGGAAGTATTTCAAATGGAACCAAGTTCTGCCAGTTGCCAAGTGTTCATCCAGCGGGAACACCACACCTCACAATTCCGGCCCCGCCCGATAACCCGTTCCCCTACTCTAGCGGCACAGGCCGCAACGCCACCCAGCCGTCCAGCATCTCCGAAAGCCGCACCCCCGCGCACAGGTGAGCGTCCAGCACGCCCGGCAGCCACGGCAGGGCGTCCCCCGGCAGGTCCACAGGGTCGAACCACCCGACCTCCGAGGTCTTCTCAAGTGGCCTGGCCTCACCCGACCACCCACGCGCCAGGAAGAACACATCCAGTCCCGCCGCGCCCTCCAGGTCATACCGGCAGGCCCCCAGGCAGGACAGCAGCACCGGATTCACGCTCAGGCCCACCTCCTCCGCCGCCTCGCGGGCCGCCGCCTGCGCCAGCGTCTCCCCCGCCTCCACGTGCCCGCCCGGCAGGCCCCACAGCCCATCCGCGTACGACGACCCAGAGCGGCGGCCCAGCAGCACCCGACCCGCGTCGTCCTGCACGATCAGCCACGCCACCAGATGAAACGTCACGCGATCACCCGCGCCTCACGCACGTCGCGCAGCTGCTCGGTCAGGCGCGCCCCACGCCGCAGGTGCGCGTCCAGCAGCGGCGCGATCCACGGCAAGGCGCCCGGTGGCAGCGCGTCGGGGGCAAACCAAGCGACCTCGGAGGTCTTGTGGAGCGGCTGCGGCTCGCCCTCCCAGGCGAGCGCGCGAAACAGGAAGTCCGTGCCCTGCGCGCCGTCCACCTCATAACGGCGCACGCCCAGCAGGGACAGCGTGGCCGGGTCGAGGATCAGACCAACCTCCTCCCGGACCTCGCGCGCGGCCGCCTCCGGCAGGCCCTCGCCGCGCTCCACGCCGCCGCCCGGCAGGCCCCACAGGCCATGCCCGTACGCCGAGCCGTCCCGGCGCCCCAGCAGCACCCGGCCCCCCTCATCCTGCACGACCACCCACACGAGCAGATTCCGCATGGCCCAGGTTGGCACGCGCCGCGCGCCGCAACCGCAACCGGTGACGAAGGACACTCCCCGCGCGGCGGCCTGCGCTATCCTGACGGGTGCGTCACCGGGGGTGCCTGCCAAAGGGCGGGCTGAGACTTACCCCAGGAACCTGATCCGGGTCATTCCGGCGGAGGGAGCGTGACCGGCCGCCCACACCCGTGGCGTAGGCCCACCGCTTCCCCTCGTGACGCGAGGGGACTTTCTTATGCGTGGAACACTGACTGTACTTGCCGCACTCGCCGTCGCCAGCGCCGCCAGCGCCCAGACGACCCTGACCGTCATCACGCATGACTCGTTCGACGTGGACAAGAAACTGCTCACCGCGTTCGAGACGCAGAACAGGGCGAAGGTGCGTTTCATCAAGGGCGGCGACGCCGGGGAACTCCTGAACCGCCTGATCCTCACCCGCCGCGCCCCCATCGCCGACGTGGTGTACGGCCTCGACAACAGCCTGTTACCCCGCGCCCGGCAGGCTGGCATTCTCCAGCCGTACAAGAGCCCCCTTCTCTCCCGCGTGCCCGCCGCATACCGCCTGGGCGACGACGGCCTGCTGAACACCGTCGATTACGGCTTCGTAGCGCTGAACTACGACCGCGCGTGGTTCGAGAAGAACGGCGTGGCGCTCCCCAAAAGCCTCGACGACCTGAAGTCCCCCGCCTACGCGAAGCTGACGGTCGTGCAGAGCCCCGCCACGAGCAGCCCCGGCCTCGCGTTCCTCCTCGCCACCGTCAACCACTACGGCGAGGCAGGCGCGTGGCAGTGGTGGCGCGCCGCCCGGCAGGGCGGCATGAAAGTCACGCGCGGCTGGAGCGACGCGTACTACAAGGACTTCACCCGCAACGGCGGCAAGTACCCCATCGTCCTGTCCTACGCCAGCAGCCCCGCCGCCGAAGTCTTCTATGCCGACGGCTTCAACCCCGCCAAACTCCCCGCCCAGCCCCCCACCGCCAACCTCTTCCTGCCCGGCAGCACCTACACCCAGCTCGAAGGCGTGGGCATCCTGAAAGGCACCAAGCAGGCCGCCCTCGCCAGGAAGTTCGTGGACTTCATGCTGAGCGCACCCGTCCAGACCGACATCCCCACCCGCATGTGGATCTACCCCGCCGTGAAAGGCACTCCCATGAACCCCGTGTTCACCTTCGCGCAGGAACCCCAGGCCTCCTCCGTGAAAGCCGACATTGCCGCCAATCCCCAGCGCCTCGTGGACGCCTGGGTCACGCAGGTCCTCAGAGCCCGGTAAGGACGCGGCAACACCAAACCCCTCTGCTCAAGCTGAGAAAGTAGAACCTGCCGACATGCACCAAGACAGCCTGCCCCTCTACCGTCCTGGCCCACGAGCCGTCGTGCGCGCAGCGCGCGGGCCTTCGGCGGGCGCGACGGATGGCGTCGAGGCCGGAACCGTCACTGCCCTGCGCCAGCCCGCCGCGTCAGTCAAATCTCTTGCCGAGCGCAGCGACTGCCCCCCCGTCCCCCCTGGGGATGGGGGCTGGGGGGTGGGGCAGCCCACCGCAGGCACCCCCCTATGAACCTGCCCAAGCTGACAGGTTGGCTCCTCGCCCTCCCAGGCCTGATCTTCGTGACGTTGTGTCTTGTCCTGCCCCTGGCCAGAACGCTGCGGGAAGGTGGCGTGACCCTGGACGTGTGGCGTGACCCGTACTTCCAGGGTCGCCTCGCATGGACCTTGACGCAGGCGGCCGTGACGGCGGGCGTGGCGGCGCTGATCGGGGTGCCGCTGTCGTTCCTGCTGTCGCGGTTCGAGGTGCGGGGGAAGGCGTTGTTCCTGCGGCTGCTGCTGTTGCCGTTCGTGACGCCGACGCTGGTGGCGGTGCTGGGCCTGAGTGCGCTGCTGGGGCCGCAGGGGTGGGTGACGCGCCTGACGGGTGTGGACCTGAGTGACACGCCGGCGCTGCTGGTGCTGGGGAATCTGTTTTTCAACGTGCCGGTGCTGGTGCGCCTGAGTTACGCGGGGTTCGCGCGGGTGCCGGGGAACGTGGTGGGCGCGGCGCGGTCGCTGGGGGCGCCCTGGTGGCGGGCGGCGCTGGGTGTGGCGCTGCCGCTGGCGCTGCCGGGGGTACTGGCGGGGGTGGTGCTGGTGTTCCTGTACTCGGCGTTGAGTTTCGGGTTGCCGCTGGCGCTGGGTGGCGAGCGGTTCGCGACGCTGGAGGTGGAGATCTACACGCTGACGGCACTGCAACTGCGCCTGTCGGAGGCGAGTGCGTTGATCGTGGGCCAGCTGGGGTTCACGCTGCTGGCGACCTGGGCGTACGTGGCGCTATCACGCGGTGGGGTGGGCGTACCGTCAGGTGGCCTGCCGCGCGCGCGGGGTGGGGCGAGGGCGGCGCTGCTGGGGCTGGGGGGTGTGGTGGCGCTCGTGTGTTTCGCGCCGCTGGTGGCGGTGGCGCTGCGGGGCGTGCTGGGCACGTCGGGGTTCACACTGGGGTACTGGCAGGGCGTGCTGGCAGACCCGGACACACCGCTGCTCCTGTGGAACACCGTGCGCTTCGGGCTGATGGCCCTGGCCGGCGCCACCCTGCTGGGCGGCCTGTACGCGCTGGGCGCGTGGCGGGCCGGGTCGCGGGCGCTGGATCTGGTCTCGCTGCTGCCGCTGATGGTCTCCCCCGTCAGCCTCGCGGTGGGGTACCTGCTGGCGTACCCGGTGCTGGCCGCGACGCTGCCCATGCTGATCGCGGCGTACACGCTGCTGGCGTGGCCGCTGGTGGTGCGTTCGCTGCTGCCCGCGCTGCGGGCCATTCCACCCCGGCTGTTTGAGGCGGCCCGCTCGCTGGGTGCCTCGCGCAGCGCGGCGTTCCGGTCCGTCACGGTGCCGCTGGCCTTCCCAGCGCTGCGGGGGGGCGGGGCGCTGGCACTGGCAACCGTGCTGGGCGAGTTCGGTGCGACGCTGGTCCTCACGCGGCCCGAATGGGCGACCCTCAGCACCGGCCTGTATGAACGGCTGGGCCGCCCCGGTGAACGCAACCTTGGCGAGGCCTGCGCGCTGGCCACTGCGCTGCTCGTCCTCGCCACGCTGGCCTTCACCCTGCTGGACGGCGGCGAGGGCGAGGTCACGTGAGATGCTGACCCGCGTGACCGACCTTCCCCCTGCCCTGTCCCTCGCTGGTATCCGGAAGTCGTTTGGTCGGGTGGCGGCGGTGCGGGGTGTGTCGCTGGATGTGGCGGCGGGTGAGACGGTGGCGCTGCTGGGCCCGAGTGGGTGTGGGAAGAGCACGGTGCTGCGGGTGGTGGCGGGCCTGGAGCAGCCGGATGCGGGATCGGTGGCGGTGGCGGGGCGGGACGTGACGAGCCTGCCGCCGGAGGCGCGTGGGGTGGGGCTGGTGTTTCAGGATTACGCGCTGTTCCCGCATCTGAGCGTGCTGGGGAACGTGGCGTACGGGCCGCGTGTGCGGGGCGCGGGGCGCGCGGCAGCGGCGGCGCGGGCCCGTGAGGCGCTGGCGCTGGTGGATCTGCCGGAACTGGAGGCGCGGCGGGTCGCGCAGCTGTCGGGGGGGCAGGCGCAGCGGGTGGCGCTGGCGCGGGCGCTGGCGACGGGCGCGGGGCTGCTGCTGCTGGACGAGCCGATGTCGAACCTGGACGAGCGGCTGCGGGCCGAGTTGCGTGCGGGGCTGCGGTCGCTGTTCGCGCAGGTGGGCGCGGGCGTGCTGCTGGTGACGCATGATCAGCGGGAGGCGCGGGCGCTGGCCGGGCGTGTGGCAGTCATGCGCGCGGGCGAACTGGTGCAGGTGGGGGCGACTGAGGAGGTGTTCGCGCGGCCCGCGACGGCGTGGGTGGCGGCGTTCCTGGGCGAGTCGAATCTGCTGCCGGACGAGCCGAGCTGGGTGCGTTTCGTGCCCGAGGAGGCGCTGCGGCCCGGCGTGGGGGAATGGTGGCCGGTGACGGCGCGGCAGCCGGTGGAGGGCGGCGTGCAGGTGACGGTCGCCCACGAGTGGGGGCCGCTGTCACTGACCCTGAGTGCGCGTGAAGCAGCGGCTCTGGATGGTGACCGCCTGCGCCTGAGTGTGGAGGAGTCGGGGGTGCGGCGCCTGCCGGACGACCGCTCACTCTAGTGTGGCTTTTCGCACAGTTCATTTATGCTGACGGGGCGGTCCTAGGTGACCGCGTGGAGGCGAGAAACATGGTCAAGGAATGGGGAACGCGCCGTGGGGCGCGGCTGGGCCTCACGCTGCTGGGTGCGCTGACGGTGGGTGTGGGCAGCGCGGCGACGTATACAGGGCCGCAGGCGGCGGTGTACATCGGGGACCGCTGGTGCAGCGGCGGGTACTGCTCGGGCAGCGTGTACGCCGCGTTTGACGAGGCGCTGTCCCGCGCCCTGAGTGGCAGTGGCTACGTACGTCCCCTGCGCCAGCCTGAGGGCGCGAGCCTGGACCTGCGGGGCGGCATCACGGATGTCAGCACCGGTGGGGGGCTGTGCCTGCCCTTCGTGGGCTGCGTGCGGGGCACCACGGTGCGCGCCAGCCTGGAGCTGCTGGACCGGCAGACCGGTGAGGTCCGCTGGCAGGACTCGTGCGAGGGCAGCAGTTCGGGCTTCAGCACCTGGACGTGGTGGACGGGCAGCGTGTACCTCGATTCCGATGAGGGGAAGGCCGCGGCGGACTGCGCGGCGAAGATGGCGCAGAAGCTGACGGGCAACGCGGTGCTCAAGCCGTACCTGACGCTCGCGCCGGGCGCGGCCCTGAATGCGCCCGCAACTCCGGCCGCTCCGGCACCGGCGGCCAGTGCCAGTCCGGCGCCTGCGGCGACCTTGCTTGTGCAGCAGTTGGGGGGCGCGCTGCGCGGGCTGACGTTCGCGGATCTGAACGCCCTGTTCACGGGGGACCTGCTGAATCCCGTGAAGCTCAAGGCACTGAATGCAGCGGCCACAGCGGCGACCCTGAAGGCCGTGGCCGCCCTGAAGTTCGAGGTCTCGGCGCCCGAGAACGCCGGGGCGTATCAGCTGGTGGGCGTCACGTACACCCTCCCGGACGGGCAGGAGCGCTTCACGCAGCTGGCGGTCACGTCGGACCCGGCGCTCAATCCGCGTGGCGGGACGCGACTGCTGTACCTGTCGCCGCTCAATCCCCTGCGGGGGAGCGGCCCGCTGGACGGGGTCAGCCGGAACGTGGAGACCCTGCTGAATGACGTGCTGGGCAGCCTGAACCTGCCGGGCCTGTAGCCCCGCACGGGGGCCCTACACTGGGGAGGTTTTGAGACGACTGGACGGCAGGGCGGGGCAGGGGGGCGTGGCGTGGGTGCTGGTGGGCGGCCGACTGGCAGCCTCGCCGCTGCTGGACGCCCTGCCCCGGCCGGACGTGGTGGTCGCGGCGGACGGCGGGGCGCGGCACGCGGCGCTCGTGAATGTACGGGTGGACGTGTGGGTGGGGGATTTCGACTCGTCGGCGGGTGTGCAGGTGGACGCGCCGCGCGAGGTGCACCCGGCGGCGAAGGATGAGACGGACGCGGAACTGGCGGTCCGCGTGGCACGTGAGCGGGGTGCGGCGGAGCTGGTGCTGCTGGGCGCGTTCGGCGGGCGTTTTGACCACACGCTGGCGCTGGCGCTGCTGGCCCTGCGCCTGACCGAGCGGGAGGGCCTGCGCGTGACCCTGACGAGCGGGGACGAGTGGGGCTGGCCGCTGACGCCCGCCTCTCCCCTGTCCCTGGGCGTGCCGACGGGCGCGACGCTGAGCGTGCTGGCCGTGTCGGACCTGCTCGGCCTGAGCCTGGGCGGGGTGCGCTGGCCGCTGACCGACGCAGCTATCCCGCTGGGAAGCGGCTGGACCGTCAGCAACGAGGCGCCGGGGGGGCCGGTCACGGCCTCGCTGCGCGGCGGGCACGCCCTCCTCACGGTCCTGCCCGTCCTCCCGGACTGACGGAAGGGGGAGCGCCGCCCGGGCCTCCCCCTTCCCCCTGGCTTCAGCTCAGTTCGCGGGGCAGGCGTCCACGCCGGTGCGGGTGCCGCGCGTGAACGCGCAGCCGTAGTTCGGGTCGGCGAGCACGGCGGGGGTGGTCACGTCATCCCCGGCGGGTTTCGCGCCGCCCGCTTCCCACTTCACGAGGTCGGTGAAGCCCTCGACGAGTTCAGCGGCGGTGAATTCGCAGTGCCCGGCGGCGCGGATGGCGCGCTGCACGAGGCGGTCGCCGTTCCCGGCGGCGTTCACGGCGGCGCGGTACAGCTGCTCGTGCTTGAAGGGCACGTAGAAGTCCCCGGTGGTGTGCATGGTCAGGACGGGCACGCTGATCTCGCCGTTCACGCGGGGCAGGTCGCGCACGCGGTCACTGCGGGCCGGGTTGGGGTTCTGATCCGGCGTGACGCGCAGGATGCCCGCGTTGAAGGCGGCCTCGGCGGCGGTGGGGGCCGATCCGCTCGTCCAGCGGTAGCTGGTGGTCGCGTTGCCGTAGATGTTGCGCGGCAGGATGCCCGTGATGGTGCCGTCCGCGCCGCCGGTGCCGAGCACGGCCTTCTGCCAGTACCCGAGGCGGAAGCCGAGCTCGAACACGGGGCGGGGCCCGCCGGTGAGGTTGCGGGCAATCTCGCGCAGTTTCGCGCCCTGCGTGGCGTTCTCCTGCCAGACGGGGTCGGTGGTGCTGGTGAACAGGGCGGCCAGGATGTCAGGCAGCAGTTTGGCGTAGGTGTCCGTGCCCTGCGGGAACGTCTTGGGGCCCAGTCCGGCGAGCTGCGCGGCGGCCAGGGTGTAATCGCCCAGCCACTGGAATTCGTATTCCTCGTCCATGACGCCGCAGACGGGCATCGAGGCGGCGTAGGCCACCTTGTTCTTCGCGGTCTGCGCGGTTTCCTTCTCGACGGCGGCGCCGGCCACGTGGCCGCCCATGCTGACGCCCATGATCAGGGTCTTGGTGGGTCTGGCCCTGCTGGTCAGGGTCGGGAAGGCGTTGGCCAGGGCGTTGGTGTCCTCCACGCCGGCCTGCACGTCGTAGTAGTTGGCGCTGTAGGAGCTGGCCGCCCAGGCGTACCCGAGGCTCAGCCAGTAGGCGCGCAGGGCGGGGGCCTGCACGATCAGGTTCGGGCCGTCCCCGGCGTACCCGTGGGCGTACATGATCAGCTGGCCGTTCCAGTTGCCGGGCACCTCGATGGCGTACGCGGCGTCGCCGTGAATGCCGGGCATGACGCCCTGGTAGATGCTCGCGCCGGTCAGGGCGGTGAAGGTGGGCGTGACCGCCTTGAAGGTGCGGGTGTCGTGCACGCGGGTGGTGGTGGGCACGGGAACGGACGCCGGGGCGCAGGCGGACAGGGCGAGGGCAGCAAGCAGACTGGCGGACACGGAACGCTTCATGGTTCTCCTGGGGCGCGGGCGCGCGGGGCTGGGCTGTGATGAGCTGCCCTGACTATAGACCCGGGAACCCCGGAGGGGGCAGCCGCGTACAGAGCTGACATGAGATCAAGTGGCAGAGGGTGGGGGTGCGGGTGCCTGGGCTGTGGTGGGGGTACGCTGCTGGTGCTGGCGCTCCTGGGCGGTCTGGCGTGGTTCTTCGTGATTCAGCCTGCGCGGGCGTTCCTGGCGAACTGGCAGTCACCGCCCGCGCAGACGCAGTCGCAGGGTGGGGGGACGGGGGCGCCGCCCGCCCTGACCGGGAATGTCAACGCGGCCCTGACGCGCGCGGACGTGCAGAAGTTCGTGCGGGTGCGCCGGGACGTGCGTCAGGCAATGGGCTCGTCCTTCACGGGCGTGCAGCAAGTGTGGACGGACATCCAGAACGGGCAGAACCCGAACCTGTTCCAGATGATGACCGTGCTGCGCGAGGTGGGCGGCAGTGTGGGCGCCGCCCGGCAGGCGCAGGCGGCCGCCCTGAGCCGCGAGAACATGAGCGCCGAGCGCTACGCGGCGGTGCGTTCAGGCGTGAACCGCGCGCTGGGCGTGCCCAGCATTGACTTCTCGCAGGCGGCGCAGACCCTGCAAAATGGCCAGCTGCCGGACCTGAACCGTGACGTGCAGACCGGCACGGCGCAGGAACGCGCGCTCGTGCAGCCCTTCCAGCGGGAACTGACGGACACGGTCGCGCTGGGCCTGCTGGGCCTGTAAAGCTCGCGGCGTGTGGTGCGGGGCGGCCCTCCCGGGAGGGCCGCCCCGCACGCTGCCGTTCAGGTGGTCTGGTCGCGGCGGGGCGCGGCGTACAGCAGCGCCTGGGCCAGCGCGGCGGGGTCATGGCGGGCCTGTCCGGGGTGCAGCAGGGGCAGGATGACGCTGCGGCCCCGCAGGTCGCGGCTGGCGCCACTCAGGCTCAGCAGGTGGGCGCCCTCGGCGGCGTAGCGGTCAATGACCTCGCGGGCCGGTATGGCGTTGTTCACCAGGACGCAGTCCGGGGTGCGGCCCAGGTGGCGCGTGATGGCCTGCACGTGCCCTTCCAGGGTCAGGTCGTCGGTCTCGCCGGGCTCGGTCATCAGGCTGGCCACATAGATCAGCGGCGCGGCCGTCTGCCTCAGTCCCTGCGCAATGGCCGGCACCAGCAGCGCCGGGAGGATGCTGGTATACAGGCTGCCGGGGCCCAGGATGATCTGGTCGGCGTCCCGGATGGCCTGGAGAACCTCGGGCAGGGCGGGCAGGTCCGGAGGGTCAAGCGTGACGCGCTGAATGCGGGCCGCGCCGACCTGCTGCGCGAACTGGCTCTCGCCGCGAATGACGCGCCCGTCGTTCAGGTGCGCGACCAGGGTGGGGGGCTGCGTGGCAGCCGGGTACACGCGCCCGCGGATGCGCAGCACCTCGTGAATGTCCAGCATGGCCTCGCTGAGGCTGCCCTGCTCCTCGCTGAGCGTGGCGAGCATCAGGTTCCCGAACGTGTGCCCTTCAATGCCGTCGCCGCGCGTGAAGCGGTGCAGGAGCAGGCGGGCCATGACGGGACTGTCGCTCAGGGCGGCGTAACAATCGGTCAGGTCGCCGGGGGCGATCATGTCCAGCGACTGGCGCAGGCGTCCGCTGCTGCCGCCGTCATCCGCGACCGTCACGATGGCGGTGGTGTTCCCGGTGTGCACGCGCAGGCCCGACAGCAGGTTCGACATGCCGGTGCCCCCGCCCAGGGTCACGATGCGCGGGCCGCGCGCCAGGTGGCGGTTCTGGTACATGAGGTCCACGGCCTGCTCGGGGGCGGTGCCGGTGCCGCTGAGCACCGAGCGGTTCAGCATCATGATGCTCCACAGGGCGCCCAGCAGGGCCAGGGCCATCAGCAGGATGCCGCCCACGTACAGCGGCATGACCTCGGGGCGGATCAGGGCGTTCACCCAGAGGATCCAGCGGGTGGCCGTGAAGTGCAGCGGACCGGTCCACGTGAAGTGCAGCACGCCGACCGCGCCGATCAGGGTGCAGATGACAAACAGCGCCAGCCACCGCTTGACGCCCAGGCCGGGGGACATCCACATGCGGGCGCGGCGGGTGGCCTGCTGCCCGCGTTGCAGCAGCTCGGTGCGCCGCGCGTCGCGGCTGCCGTCCGCTCGTGCGGCGCGCTGCGGGATGGGCGGGTCACTCATGGGCGTGTTCTTTCATGTCTCGGTGGTCCATGATATCGACATTCAGGTCGGCCAGGTCCTGGGCGAGCCGGTCGGCGACGGCGACGCTGCGGTGCTGCCCGCCGGTGCAGCCGATGGCGACCGTGTACCCGTGGCGGCCGCTGGTGCGGGCGCGTTCGGCGGCGACGCGCACGAAGTCACGCAGGTCGGCGTAGAACTGCTCGCTGCCTTCACCCTGGAAGGCGTACGCGGCGACCGCCGGGTCCAGGCCGGTCCGGGGGCGCAGGGCGGGGTCGTAGTAGGGGTTGGGGAGGCTGCGTACGTCCAGCACGAGATCGGCGTCGCGGGGCGGGGCGTGCTTGAACCCGAAGGACATCAGGCGCAGGTGGAAGTCGTGTTCCAGTCGGAAGACCCGCAGGATCTGCGCCGCGAGGTCCTTGGCGCTGAGGGCCGTGGTGTCGATGACGTTGTCCGCGATGGCACGCAGCGGGGCGAGGAGTTCACGTTCCCGCGCGAAGTCGAACATCAGGTTCTCGCCCAGCGGGTGCTCGCGCCGGGTGAAGTTGTAGCGTTGCAGCAGCACGTCATCGTTGGCTTCCAGGAACAGCACGCGCAGGTCCTCGCGGCGGCGGGTGAGGCGAGTGTAACTGTCGTCCAGGGCGCCTAGGAAGTCGCGTGTGCGGGCGTCGGCGCTGATGGCCACGCGGGTCAGGCCGCGCGCCTGCACGAGGTCGTGCATGGCGCCCCACAGTTCGGGTGGGAGGTTGTCCGTGATGAAGAACCCGGCGTCTTCCAGGGTTCGCAGCGCGGTGCTTTTTCCACTGCCGGACAGGCCGGACACGACGACAAACGGCATGCGGTCAGTGTAGCCCGGCCCCGGGCAGGCGCCCGTGACGGGACGGTCAGGCAACGTGAAGGCCGCCCATGATCGTGGGCGGCCTTCAGCGGGGGGGCTCAGCGGACTTTGGTGCCGCTGGGCAGGTCGAGGCCCAGGCCGACGAGGTCGAGGTTGCCCTGGTCGTCCTCGGCGGCGAGGATCATGCCCTGGGACTCGATGCCGCGCAGCTTGGCGGGCTTGAGGTTGGCGACCAGGATGACCTTGCGGCCCACGAGCGCCTCGGGCTCAAACCACTTGCGGATGCCGCTGACGACGGTTCTGGTCTCGTCGCCAAGCTTCACGGTGAGCTTGAGGAGCTTGTCGGCCTTGGCGACGGCCTCGGCGGCGAGGACTTCCGCGACGCGCAGGTCGATGCGGGCGAACTCGTCGATGCTGATCAGCGTTCCCTCGGTTTCAGTGGTCTGGGAGGCAGTGGCAGTGGGGGCCGGGGCGGCAGCGGGCGTGGGGGCGGCTTCTGGGGCAGTCTGGGTCATGGGTTTCTCTTTCTTGCCGGGCTTCGGGGCGCTCGGGGCGGGGGTAGGGGCGTCTTTCGGTTCGGGTTTCGGGAAGAGGATCGCGCCGCCCTGCACGCGCGTCCCGGCGGGCGTGAGGCCCCAGGCGGCCTGGAGGGCGTAGGTGTGCCCGCCGAGGCCCAGCTGGGCGCGCAGTTCGCGGGCCTTGACGGGAATCACGGCCTCCAGGGCGACGCTGGCGACGCGCAGGCCCTCGGCGGCGGTGTACAGCACGGTGTCCAGGCGGCGCTGGGTGTCCTCGCTCTTGGCGAGGGTCCAGGGTGCACTCTCGGCGATGTAGCGGTTCAGGTCACGCACGAAGTTCATGGCGGCCTCGATGGCCATGTTGATCTTCAGGTCGTCCACGAGGCCCAGGATCTGTCCGGGCAGGGCCAGCGCCGCCGATTCGATCTCGCGGTCGCGGTCGCTGAGGTCCGCGGCGGCGGGAATGACGCCGCTGCGGTACTTCTGGATCATGCTGACGGTGCGCGACAGCAGGTTGCCCAGGTCGTTGGCGAGGTCGCTGTTCAGGCGGTTCACCAGGATGCCCTCGCCGTAGGGGCTGTCGGCACTGAGGGTCGCCTCGCGCAGCAGGGTGTAGCGGATCGCGTCGACCGGGTACTCGGCCACGAGCGCTTCGGGGTCAATGGCGTTCCCGAGGCTCTTGCCCATCTTGCGGCCGTCCTCCGCGAGGATGTGGCTGTGCACCACGAGGCGGCGGTAGGGGGGCAGCCCGGCGGCCTTGAGCATGGTCGGCCAGAACACCGCGTGCGGCTTGAGGATGTCCTTACCGATCACGTGCCACGCGGTGCCGATCACGTCGGGTTTCGCGCCCTTGCTGACAGGCGCGGACACGTAGTTCAGCAGCGCATCGAACCACACGTACGTGACGTGGTCCGGGTCCCAGGGCAGTTCGATGCCCCACGGGACGCGGCTCTTGGGCCGGGAGATGCTCAGCGGCCCGATGGGTTCGCGCAGCATCTCAATGACCTCGTTGCGGTACCCGGCGGGCTGGATGAAGTCCGGGTTCTGCTGGATGTGATCCAGCAGCCACGCCTGGTATTTCTCCATGCGGAAGAAGTAGTTCGCCTCGCGGCGCAGTTCGGGTGGGTCCTTGTCGCCGGGGTAGCGGCGCACGCCGTCCGGGCCTTCCACGAGTTCCTTTTCGGTGACGTAGCGTTCGGCGCCGACGGAGTACAGGCCCTCGTACTCGTCGAAGTAGATGTCCCCGGCGTCGTACACGCGTTGCAGGACGTCCTGCACGAAGCGCTTGTGGCGGCCTTCGGTGGTGCGCACGAAGTCGTCGTAGCTGATTTCCAGGCGGTCCCACAGGCCCTTGAAGGCGCGCGTGGCGAGGTCGTCCACGAACACCTGCGGGGTCTGCCCGGCCTTCGCGGCGGCCTTGGCGATCTTCTCGCCGTGCTCGTCGGTGCCGGTCAGGAAGAACACGTCCCGCCCGGCGAGGCGGTGGTAGCGGGCGATGGCGTCGGTGAGGATCTTCTCGTAGACGTGCCCGATGTGGGGCGCGCCGTTGGCGTAGTCGATGGCGGTCGTGATGAAAAAGGGGCGGTTCGGGTCTTGGCTCATGGGCGTCCTTCCTTCCCCTCCCGCGCCCCGGTGTGGGGGCGGCGGTCGGGCAACCCGTTCAGGATACGGGCTGCGGGTGGCGGCGTGAACGGCGTGCGGGGCGCCTGACCTGATCAGAACGCCCCGCGCGGCCGCTGCTTGTGGTCAGCGCCCGGGGGGCATTCGCATCATCAGGCGGGCGGTCATGCCGCTCAGTGTACCGTCCGCCTGCGGCGCGGGGGATGCGCTGTCTGGCCGAGCGGCGCGCTCGCCGCGGGGCGCCCCACCCCTGCAACCTGTCTAGCCAACGTGGCGGTGGGGGGCGCGGCGCGCCGTACCTTCCGGGCGGAATCCCATTCATTCCTAATCCTGGCCCCAGGGGGCCCCGTCCTGCATTCCGCCGTCCCCGTCTTCCCCGTTTCACTTCCCCTCGGAGGTTGCCATGCGCCGTACCCTGACCCTGTCCGCCCTGCTGTCCCTGACTGCCCTGCTCGCCTCGTGCGGCAGCGCGCCCGCCAGCGTGCAGGCCGCCGAGCCTGCGCCCGGCACCGTGAATGTCGCGGACCTGCCCGTCGACCCGTACGCGAAGACGGCCGCCCTGCAACCCCAGGCGACCGAGGCGTACAACATCACCCTGAATTTCGCCTCGGGCAGCGACAGCAGCGTCGTGAACGCCATGAAGGCCGCCGCGAGCCGCTGGCAGGGCGTGATCACGCAGGGCCAGCCGGACCTGACCGTCAGCATTCCTGCGGGCAGCTGCGGCAGCAACGCCGCGTACAGCGGCACCATCGACGACATCATGGTGTTCACCGGGAACAAGAGCATCGACGGTCCTGGCGGCATCCTCGCGCAGAGTGGCCCGTGCAGCGTGCGCAGCAGCACCGGCCTGACCACGTACTCCACGCTGGTGTTCGACACCGCCGACCTGGCGAACTTCAGCAGCCAGCTCTCCGACATTGCCGTGCACGAGCTGGGGCACTCGCTGGGCATCGGGTCGCTGTGGTCGCGCTTCGGGCTGGTCAGCGGCGTGAACACCACCAACCCCATCTACAAGGGCACCAATGGCGTGCGCGAGTACCGCGCGGCGGGCGGCACGCTCAGCACCGTGCCGGTCGAGAACCAGGGCGGCAGCGGCACCAAGGGCGCCCACTGGCGCGAGACGACCTTCAAGACGGAACTCATGACCGGCTACCTGAACAGCGGCGTGAAGAACCCCCTGAGCCGCATCAGCGTGGGCAGCCTGCAGGACATGGGGTACGCCGTGAACTACGCCGCGGCCGACGCGTACACGGTGCCCACCGCGACCGCGCAGACCCTGGAAGGGCTGGACCTGGGCGGCCGGGAGCAGATCATCACGCCCAGGTACCGCACCGAGTAACGCTCCAGCGAGAGCAGCGCGCGCCCCGGTCCTCCAGCCGGGGGCGCGTTTTCATTACAGTGGCATCTTTACAGCGGCAGGCCGAAGGTCACGGCGCCGGGCGCGCGGCGCACCTCCTGAAAGCCCAGGTGCCGGTAGAAGCCCTGCGCGCGGACGTTGGACTCCCCGACACCCAGGTGCACGCCGGGCACGCCCGCCGCCCGCAGCGCGTCCAGCAGCGTGGTCATGAGCGCCCGGCCCCGGCCGCCGCCCTGCGCACCGGGCAGCAGGTCAATGTGCAGGTGCGCGGGGTAGGGGTCCAGGATGTCCTGCGGCGCACGCGGCGGATGGTGGATCAGGTGCGCGATCCGCTGATCCGGGGTGCGGTCCGCGCGGGGCACGTCCAGCGGGTCTGGGTACACGCCGCGCAGGGCCGGCCACCACTCGCGCTCCAGAGTGGTCTCGAACGCGGCGGTGTCTGGCGCGCCCAGGACGTAGCCCATCACGTCCCCAGAGTCCTGATGTTCCAGCACGAATGCGAACTGCGGCGCGTGCGTCAGGTACGGCCCGGCGTACACGTGACCCAGGATCAGAGGGTCCGCGTACAGGTGAGTGGCGTCCTCGCCACTGGCCCCGGTTTCCAGGCAGATGCGGTACAGCGCGGCGCGGTCGGTGTCGCGGGCGGGACGCAGGGTGAACATGCCTCACAGTGCAGCACACCGGGCGCGGTGTGGGGGCGCGGTGTGGTGTGAACCTGCGCCAAAGTCCGGCTTTCGGCAGCATTCTGTTCACAGCGGAATGTAGAATGGGGGCAATGATTGCCTACCTGTCCGGCACCGTCCGGGAAGTCCGAGAGAACAGCGCCGTGATTGTCGCCGGCGGCGTCGGGTACGAGGTGCAGTGCCCGGTCAGCACCCTGGGCAAGCTAGTCGTGGGAGAAACCGCTGAACTGAACACCCGTTTCGTGGTCCGTGAGGACGCCCAGCTGCTGTTCGGTTTCCACGACGCTGACAGCGTCCGCCTGTTCGATCTGCTCACCAGTGTCAGCGGCGTCGGCCCGAAGCTGGCCCTGGCACTGCTGTCCGCCATGCCGGTCAGTGCCCTGGCCGCCGGGCTGCTCGGCGGGGACGTGAAACTGCTCTCCAGCGTCAGCGGCGTCGGCAAGAAGACCGCCGAGCGCCTCGTGCTGGAACTTCAGGGCAAGGTGCCTGAACATCTCGCCGCGCCCGCGACTGGCAGCGGCGCCGGGAAGGCCGCGCGGGTCACGAGTACCGCGGGCCGCGACGCCGTGGACGCCCTGCTGGCCCTGGGCTTCCGCGAGGCGCAGGTGCGCGGCGTGGTCGCGGAACTCGTGGCGGCCGACCCCGACCTGAGCGCCGACAGTCTGATCCGCAAGAGCCTCGGGAAACTCCGGTAGGCAGCAGCGCCGCTGGGAACAGGAACACAGCCGCCTGGGGTTCAGCGGCCACCTCTCAGGGCAGGTGCCACTCAGGACCATCGGCTCCGTCCGAGCTGCCTGCCGGGCCAGTCCCGGTCAGAGCCTGGATCAGCCGGGGTCCGAGGTCTGGGGGCAGCAGGCCCGGCAGGGTCAGTTCCTCGAACACGAAGCCGCTCAGCAGCAGATACCCCATCAGAAACGCCCCGGGCTCTGCTGTGAACCCGTGCGTGTCACTGAACGCCTGACTGAGCGCCAGGTTGGCCTGGATGGTCTCCCGGAAGGCGTCCTGAATGTCCGGGTGCCGCCGGGCCAGCAGTCTGAGTTCCAGCAGGGCGAGGGTCGCCTCGCGTTCGCGCAGCATCCGGTCCAGCAGGTGCTGGAGGAGCGCGGCGTGGCGCTCCTGTTCCGGCCCGGCCAGGGCGGCGGTCACGGTGGCCGGATCGGGGCGCAGCTGCTCCAGAACGTGGCGGGTCAGCTGCACGAGCAGGTCGGCCCGCGTGCGGAAGTAATTGGCGGCGGTCCCGACGGGCAGCGCGGCGGCCTCGTCCAGGTTGCGGTAGCTGAGGGCCTCGGCGCCCCGCTGGGCGAGAAGGGTCATGGCCGCGTGGAGCAGGGCCGCACGGCGGGCTGGATTCTGACGCATCCCCACTATGGTACAGTCGTACCGGTACGACTGTCATTCATTAGGAGGGAAGCATGACCTTCACTGCTCTCAGCGTCACAGTGCTCAGTGCCGATCCGGTCCGCAGCGCCCACTTCTACCGTCAGCACCTCGGCTTCACACCCACCGCTGAACTGGGCTGGTTCGTCAGCCTGCACCACCCGGACCTCCCCGGCCTGCACCTTGATCTGCTGCGCCAGGGGCACCCGGCGGCCGGACCGGCCCTCAGTCAGCAGCGCACGTCCGGCGTCATGCTGGCCCTCATCGTCCCGGACGTCACTGCACAGGCCTACCGGCTGGCACAGGCAGGGCTGGACTTCCTGATGCCCGTCACGACCGAACCGTGGGGCCAGAAACGCTGCCAGATCCAGGGTCCCGACGGGGTGACAGTTGAACTCCTTGAAATGGTTGCCCCGGACCCCGACTGGCTGGCCCAGGAGGCCCTCACCTGAGCCCCCGCGCTCACGGCGGCTGACCAGTGACCTGGGGACGCCCCCCTGCTCCTGCAATTCTGGGGAGGCTGGAAGACCTCTCGCCCACGCCGGCCAGCCCACCGCCCCCTTCGGCTATTTGCCCACGCAGAAGTTGCGGAACACGGCGTCCACCACGTCCTCCTGCACGTCCCGGCCCGTGAGTTCAGCCAGGGCACGCAGGGCCTCTTCCAGCTCGTACCCGGCCAGGTCGTCCGGGAGGGTCTGCGCAGCCTGAATGTGCGCCAGGGCGCGGCGCGCCGCGTCGGCCTGCCGCTCGGTGGTCAGCCACGCCTCACCGCGCGCCGCGTCGCCCAGCAGCGCCGCCTGGATGGCGCCGCGCAGCGCGGGCAGGCCCTCTCCAGTCACGGCGCTCACGTCCAGCGCCTCCGGGTCGGTCCAGGCGGCCGGCAGGTCCACCTTCGTGCGGACGCGGATGACCCGCGCGCCGCTCAGGTCCGCGCCCACCGGCTCGCGCGGGGCGCTGCCGTCCTCCAGCGCCAGGACCAGATCGGCCGCGCCCGCGAGGCTCAGCGCCTGCCGCACCCCGGCGGCCTCGATGACGTCGGCGGTGTCGCGGATGCCTGCGGTGTCCACCAGCGTGACGGGCACCCCGGCGAGTTCCACGGCGGCTTCCAGGTAGTCGCGGGTGGTGCCGGGCGTGGGCGTGACGATACTGCGCTCGTAGCCCAGCAGGGCGTTCAGGAGGCTGCTCTTGCCCGCGTTGGGCCGCCCGATCAGCGCGAGCCGCGCGCCGCGCGTGGCGACCTGCCCGGCCCGCGCGGAGGCCAGCAGGTCCCGCAGGTCGGCGTCCGCCTGCGCCAGGGGGCGCGTGCGGTCCTCGTCCGGCACGCCTTCCTCGGGGTAGTCGAGGAGCGCCTGGATGGCCGCCAGGGTCCGCGTGACGTTGCGGGCCACGCCGTCCACCCGCTCGCCCAGCGCCCCGCTGAGGCCCAGGGTCGCCTGGCGGCGGGCCGTGTCGGTCTGCGCCTCGATCAGGCCCAGCACCGCCTCGGCCTGCGCGAGGTCCAGGCGGCCACTCAGGTACGCGCGCAGCGTGAACTCGCCGGGCCGGGCGGGGCGCGCGCCGCCGTCCAGCGTCGCCTGGAGGACGCGGGCCAGGACGGCGGGGCTGCCGTGCGTCTGGAGTTCAGCCACGTCCTCGCCGGTGTAGCTGCGCGGCCCCTTGAAGATCAGGCACAGGCCCTCGTCCAGCACCTCACCTGCGGCGTCCAGCAGGTGCCCGAACAGAAACCGGCCTCCCGGCGTGCGCGAGGGGGCCCGGCGGCCCCGGAACACCCGGTCCGCGACGCTGAGCGCGGCGGGGCCGCTGACGCGCACGATGCCCACGCCCGCGCTGCCCGGGGCAGTGGCGATGGCGGCGATGGTGTCTTGCAGGCCGGAGCGGGTCACGCGGGCAGGGTAGCGCATGACGCCCGCGGTCCCGGCGGGCGGCGGTGCCGGGGCCGCGCGGTACCATCAGCCCGGACAGGCGAGGCGGACCCGGTGCACGGCTGGCGTCCGGTCACAGGAGGGAGCGTGTGAGGGTCAATCCGGAGCATCTGGTCACGTTCAGCGTGGTCGCGGAGCTGGGCAGCGTCAGCCGCGCCGGGCAGGCCCTGAACCTCAGCCAACCGGCGGTGAGTGGGCAGCTGCGCGCACTTCAGGAGCAGTTCGGGCAGGCGCTGTACGTGCGGCAGGGTCGCGGCGTGGCCCTCACGGAGGCCGGGGAGCGGCTCCTGCCGCACGCGCAGGCCATTGCGCGGAACCTGGCGGAGGTCGCGGGGCAGATCAGTGGCGCGCGGCAGCGTCCGGTCGCGGCGCTGCGGGTGGGTCTGTCGTTCGCCCTGAGTGAGCAGGCCAGCGCGCTGGTCCGGCGCGCCCGGGCGGCGGGTCTGCACCTGCGGGTCGTGGCGCGGCCGGCCGGGACGCTGACCGAGGAGGTCCGCGCCGGGCGGCTGGGCGCGGCGCTGATCATCACGTCCCCGCAGCGGCCCGTGGAGGGCCTGGACCTGCACCGCGTCGGGGAGGACCAGTTGCGGCTGGTCACGCCGCCCGGCCACGCCCTGGCCGGTCTGGGGTACGTGCCCCCGCACGCGCTGCGCGGCGAGACGCTGCTGTGGTCCGCGCGGGGCAGCGGCGTGCGCCGTCAGGCCGAGCGGCTGCTGGACGGGGTGGGCGTCCCCCCCGGTCAGGGCCTGGAACTGGGGAGCCTGTGGGGGGTACTGGCGGGCGTACGGGCCGGGGACGGCGTGGCGATCATGCCCGCGTCGTTCGTGGCGCGGGACGTGCAGATGGGTGCCGTGGCCAGCGTGGGGCTGGAAGCCCCGGCGGTCACGGTGGTGCACACGCTGGTCACGGCGCCCGAGCCGCTGCTGTCCGCCGAGGTGCACGCCCTGGTGCGCCTGCTGCGACCCGGCTGACAGGCAGTGCCTGGCTGCATGAGTGCCGCTCCTTCACGCAGCGGCGAGGTTTCTCATGCGTGCGCTTTAGCATGCCGGGTATGCGTTTCCCCCACCTGCTCATCCTGTCCTCGGCCCTGCTCGGCCCGGCCGCCCTGGCCCAGACCGCTCCGGCCGCACCTGCCAAGGCCGTGGCGTCCGCCGCGACGAACAAGAGCGTCAGCGCGCTGGCGGTCGAGGTGGGCTCGGTCGTCAAGGGCCGCCTGATGGACTGCCCCGCCAGCCTGAAACTCAGCGTGAACGCCGTGTGCCTGTACGTGCAGACGCCCGCCACGAGCCTGCGCCCCCTGGTGCGGGGCAAGCTGGGAGCCCGCGCGGGCGACTGGAAGACCACGGGCAAGTCCAGCGTGCTGCTCGTGAAGGACGTGACGCCCAACTTCGTGCTGCTCAGCACCCTGAGTGACAAGGAAACCCTGGTCGTCGTGGACGCCGCGCCTGCGGCGAAGGCCGCGGCCCCCGCGAAGGTCGCCACGCCCGCCGGGGTTGTGAAGGGCCAGCCGTACGTGCTGGGCAGCGACCTGGTGGGCGTCGTGAAGGTCACGGCGCTGGGCAGCGGGAAGTACCGCCTATCCAACGCCGACCAGGGCACCCTGACCGTCACGGTGGGCCAGCGCGCCGCGCAGACCGACGCGGGCGCCGTGGAACTGCCGCTGGCCCCCGCCACGGACGGCAAGAACCTGATCTTCCCGCTGTCGGGCCTGCGTGCCCTGGGCTGCACGGCCACCCCGAACGGCGGCGTGCTGACAGTCGCGTGCGGCTCGGACAGCGTGGGCCTGAAACCCATCGTGTTCTGACCGCCACAGGACGGACCGGGGGGCCTGCGGGCCCCCTTTCGCGTGCGGCGCGGCGGCGCCTTCACCTCTTCTTAGGGGAACGCCGGCGGGAACGCCCGGAGGCGCCAGAGCGTACTGGAGGGCGGTAAGCTTCGGGTCAAGCCCCGAGGCACCACTCTCCACAGGAGGAATCACCATGAGTATCCTTGACCGCCTCTCGCGCCTGCTGCGCGCGAACGTGAACGACCTGATCAGCAAGGCCGAGGACCCCGGCAAGATCATCGACCAGGCCCTGCGCGACATGCGCGCCGCGTACGCCGACGCGCGCAGCGAAGTGGCCGACGCCATGAGCCAGAACGCCAAGCTGGAACGCGAGGCGAACACCAACCGCCGCCTGGCCAGCGAGTACGAGAAGAAGGCCGAGGAGGCCCTGCGCGGCGGCAGCGAGGACCTGGCCCGCGAGGCGCTGCGCCGCTCGCAGAATGCCAAGGACCTCGCGGCGGGCTTCGAGGAGCAGCTCAGCACGCAGTCCCAGACGGTCGAGCAGCTCAAGACCCAGCTGCGCGCCCTGGAAGCCAAGATCGACGAGATGGAAAGCAAGAAGTCCCTGCTCGCCGCCCGTCAGAAGACCGCGCAGGCCGGAGCCACCCTGGACCGCGTGTCGGGCTTCAGCAAGGCAGGCAGCGCCATGGACGCCTTCGAGGACATGGAGGAGAAGGTCTCCGGGATGGAAGACCGCAACCGCGCCATGCAGGACCTGCGTAAGGAGAACGACTTCGACGCGCAGCTCAAGGACCTGGGCCGCACCCAGGCGCTCGATGACGCCATGGCAGCCCTGAAAGCCAAGGTGCAGGGCGGGGGCGGCAGCAATAGCAGCAGCTGAACCGCCCAGAGCGGGGCGCGCAGGCAAGAGCCTGCGTGCCTCTCTTCTATGACGCAGGGCCATCCAGAGGAAGAGAGGCGCGGTGCGGCTGAGGCGCGTGCCGTGGCCATCTCTCAGAGTCCCCGGCAGGGCAACGCGCCGAGTAGGCCGTTCCCGCAGGGCCACGAGTGCGGTTTCCGAAACCGCCTGAATCTATCCCGGCGCAGCGGCTGGGCCACGGGCCCGCAGGACCACGCGCGCGGCCCCTCCACCTTTGGGGGGACGTTCGTCAGCTGAACTTCATGTTTGCTGACAGAATGAGGGCAATGAGGCGTTCTAAGCTTGGTGCCATGCCCGCCCCCCGACTCCCCCTGTCTGCCCTGCTGGTCGCCTGCGCTGCCCTGGGGTCGTGCGCCCCACAGGCGAGCGCGCCCGGCACCGTGCAGAGCACGACTCCGCTGAGCCGCGTGTCGTTCTACCCGCAGGAGACCGGGTTGCAGTGGGCGTACCTGCCCGAGGGCGAGTCGGCGGGCGGCGCGCCGTACGTGGTGCAGAACCTCGGACCGACCCTGTTCGGAGGCGAGGCGGCGTACGCGACCAGAATGACCGGGCGCGGCGCGGATCAGACGTGGTACCGCGTGTCGGACGCGCAGGGCGTGCACCTGCTGGGCCTGAGCAAGCCGGGCGTAACCGTGCGGCTGCAACCGGCCTGGCTGGAGTACCCCGCGCCGGACGCGTGGCGGGCGGGCCTGACGTGGCAGGGGCAGAGTCAGGTGACGCTGCTCGGCGCGGACGGCGCTGTGAAGGGCAGCGGCACCCTGACGTACAGCTACCTGGTGCAGGAGCGGCGGCAGGTGAGCACGCCCGGCGGCCGCTTTGACGTGTGGGTCGTGACCCGGCAGATCAGTGACACGGTGGGCGGGCTGTTCCCGGCCACGCAGCAGCTGTGGTTCACACCCTTCGTGGGCGAGGTTCGCACGCCCGAGGGTCTGCTCCTGACGGAGCGGAACTTCGCCCCGCGTTCAGGAGGACAACCATGACCGACATCCGACCAAGCGGCACGCCGCTGCTGGACCTTGTCAGCAGCCCCGACGACCTCAAGCGTCTGTCCCGCGATCAGCTGCCCGCGCTGTCGCAGGAACTGCGGGACGAGATCACGCGGGTGTGCTCGGTGGGCGGCCTGCACCTGGCGTCCTCGCTGGGTGCCACGGACCTGATCGTGGCGCTGCACTACGTCCTGAACTCCCCGCGCGACCGGATCCTCTTTGACGTGGGGCATCAGGCGTACGCGCACAAGATGCTCACGGGCCGCCGCGACCAGATGGCCACCGTGAAGAAGGAGGGGGGCCTGTCGGGCTTCACGAAGGTCAGCGAGTCCCCGCACGACGCGATCACCGTCGGGCACGCCAGCACCAGCCTGGCGAACGCGCTGGGCATGGCCATGGCCCGCGACGCGCTGGGTCAGGACTACAAGGTCGCCGCCGTGATCGGCGACGGCAGCCTGACTGGCGGCATGGCGCTGGCGGCGCTGAACACCATCGGGGACATGAACCGCCGCATGCTGATCGTCCTGAACGACAACGAGATGAGCATCAGCGAGAACGTCGGCGCGATGAACAAATTCATGCGTGGCCTGCAGGTGCAGAAGTGGTTCCAGGAGGGAGAGGGCGCCGGCAAGAAGGCCATGCAGGCGGTCAGTAAACCCCTGGCGGACTTCATGAGCCGCGCCAAGAGCAGCACCCGGCACTTCTTCGACCCGGCCAGCGTGAACCCCTTCGCCGCGATGGGCGTGCGCTACGTGGGTCCGGTGGACGGGCACAACGTGCAGGAACTCGTGTGGCTCATGGAGCGCCTCGTGGATCTGGACGGGCCGACCATCCTGCACGTCGTCACGAAGAAGGGCAAGGGCCTCAGCTACGCGGAAGCCGACCCGATCTACTGGCACGGCCCGGGCAAGTTCGACCCGAGCACCGGGGAGTTCAGCGCCAGCAAGGCGTACTCGTGGAGCAACGCCTTCGGGGACGCCATGACCGAACTGGCCGCGCAGGACCCGCGCACGTTCGTGATCACACCCGCCATGCGCGAGGGCAGCGGGCTGGTCGGGTACTCGAAGGCGCACCCGAACCGCTACCTGGACGTCGGCATCGCTGAGGAGGTCGCCGTGACCGCCGCCGCTGGTATGGCCCTCCAGGGTCTGCGCCCGGTCGTGGCGATCTACTCGTCGTTCCTGCAACGCGCATACGATCAGGTGCTGCACGACGTGGCCATCGAGCACCTGAACGTCACGTTCGCCATTGACCGCGCCGGGATCGTGGGCGCGGACGGCGCGACGCACAACGGAGTATTCGACCTGAGCTTCCTCCGGTCCATTCCCGGCGTGCGGATCGGCCTGCCGAAGGACGCGGCGGAACTGCGCGGCATGCTGAAGTACGCGCAGACGCACGACGGTCCCTTCGCGGTCCGTTACCCGCGCGGCAACACCACGCCCGTGCCCGAGGGCACCTGGCCTGAACTGGAGTGGGGCACCTGGGAGCGCGTGAAGGACGGTGCGGACGTGGTGATCCTGGCGGGTGGCAAGGCCCTGGAGTACGCGCAGAAGGCCGCTGCTGACCTGGACGGCGTGGGTGTCGTGAACGCCCGCTTCGTCAAACCCCTAGATGAAGCGATGCTGCGCGACGTGGCCCGCAGCGCCCGCGCGATCATCACCGTCGAGGACAATACCGTCGTCGGCGGCTTCGGCAGCGCCGTGCTGGAATTTCTGAACGCCGAGGGCCTCCGGACCCCCGTACGAGTCCTGGGCATCCCCGACGAATTTCAGGAGCACGCCACCGTCGAGAGCGTTCACGCCCGCAGCGGCATCGACGCGCAGGCGATCCGCACGGTGCTGGCCGAACTCGGCGTCGACGTACCACTCGGGGTATAGCAGGTTGATGGTTGATAGAAGGGGCGACCTTCCATCAACCATCAACTTTTGACCATCTACCCGCGCACCTCGCCGTTGCCTTCCACGACCCATTTCGTAGTCGTCAGTTCGCGCAGGCCCATGGGGCCGCGGGCGTGGAGTTTCTGGGTGCTGATGGCGACCTCCGCACCCAGGCCGAGTTGCCCGCCGTCGTTGAAGCGGGGGCTGGCGTTCACGACCACCGCCGCCGAATCGACATCCTTGATGAACCGCTGCGCCTGAGTGTCATCGCGGGTGAGGATCACGTCGGTGTGGTTCCCGCGCGCGGCAATGAAATCCAGCGCCTCCTCGAAGGAGGGGACGGTCTTCACGCTGGCGGTCAGGGCCAGGAACTCGGTGCCGTAATCGGCGGCCGTGGCGGGGTCGCTGCTGATCCCAGCAGCCCTCAGGGCCGCGTGGGCGGCCGGGTCGGTGCGCAGCGTGACGCCGTGCGCCTGGAGGTCGCGGGCGATGTCCGGCAGGGCGTCCAGCGCCTCCTCGTGAATCAGGAGGGTGTCCAGGGCGTTGCAGGCGCTGGGTTTCTGCACCTTAGCGTTCCGCACGATCTCCAGGGCACGCGCCCGGTCGCCGGGGTCGCGGGTGAAGCTGGGGTCCAAGTACACGTGCACCACGCCGATGCCGCCCACGATGACGGGCACGGTCGCGTTCTCCACGCAGTAGCGGTGCAGGCCGGCCCCGCCGCGCGGGATGATCGCGTCGACCAGATCATCCAGCTTCAGGAGTTCCAGCATGCGCTCGCGGGCCGGGTCGCGGATGACCTGCACCCCGTCCGCCGGGAGGCCCTGACCGCGCAGCGCGGCGTGGATCACGGCTTCCAGCGCGGCGTTGCTGCGCACCGTCTCCTTGCCGCCGCGCAGGATCACGGCGTTCCCGCTCATCAGGGCCAGTGCGGCGACGTCCACGGTCACGTTCGGTCGGCTCTCGTAGATGACGCCCAGCACGCCCAGCGGCACGCGCCGGGTGCTCACGCGGATGCCGCTCGGCTGCACCTGCGCGGGGGTGGTCTCCCCCACCGGGTCGGGCAGGCGCGACACGGCCTCCACGTCCGCCGCGATGCCGTCCAGCAGGCGTGCGTCCAGGCGCAGGCGGGCCACCATCGGCGCAGGCAGCCCGGCCTCCAGCGCGGCCTGCACGTCCTGCGCGTTCGCGGTCAGGATCGCGGGCGCATTGGCGCGCAGTCCGGCGGCGATCGCGTGCAGTGCGGCCACCTTGCGCGCGGTGGGCAGCGACCGCAGCACGCGGGCGGCGGCGCGGGCCCGCACGCCCATCTCCCGGACGCTCAGGTTGTGGGGGGACGACTCACTCATCCCGCCAGCGTAGCGCGCCCCTCCCGCCCGGCCCGGCGCGCGGTGCAGACCTCCTAGCTGCACTTCAGTGTGCGCTGGGTTGCCCACGGCCCTCACGGGCCTCCGGTAAGGTGGGGGGCATGACCACCGAGTTGCAAGCTGCTGTTCTACCCGCGCCCACGGCGCATTCGGAGGCGCTGTTCGCGCGCGCGCGGGCCGTCACGCCGGGCGGGGTGAACAGTCCGGTGCGGGCCTTCCGCAGCGTGGGCGGCACGCCGCGCTTCATCGCCCGCGCGGACGGCGCGTACCTGACCGACGCGGACGGCACGCGCCTGCTGGATTACATCGGGTCGTGGGGGCCGATGATCCTGGGGCACAACCACCCGGCGGTGCGGGGGGCCATTGCGGACGCCCTGCAGTACGGCACGAGTTTCGGCGCGCCCGGCGAGCGGGAGGTGCTGCTGGCGGAACTGGTGACGCGCCTGACAGGCGTGGACCGCGTGCGTTTCGTGAGCAGCGGCACCGAGGCCACCATGAGCGCGCTGCGGCTGGCGCGGGGCGTGACGGGCCGGAAGTTCATCGTGAAGTTCCGCGGGAACTACCACGGGCACGCGGACGGCCTGCTCGTGGAGGCCGGGAGTGGCCTGCTGACGAACGCGGACGGAGCGCTGGGCGCGGCCGCCCCGAGCAGCGCGGGCGTGCCCGAGGAGTACGCGGGCCTGACGCTGGTGAGCGAGTACAACGATCCGGCGGCGCTGGACGCCCTGATGACCGCGCGCGGGTCGGAGGTGGCGGCGGTGATCTTCGAGCCGGTGGTGGGGAACGCCGGGGTGCTGATTCCCACGCCGGAGTTCCTGGCGGCGCTGCACCGCGTGAAGACCCACGGGGCGCTGCTGATCGCGGACGAGGTCATGACCGGCTTCCGCCTGTCGCTGGGCGGCGCGACCGGCCTGCTGGGCCTGCGCCCGGACCTGATCTGCTGGGGCAAGATCATCGGCGGCGGCCTGCCGGTGGGCGCGTACGGGGGCCGCGCCGAGGTGATGGATTTCGTGTCCCCGCAGGGCCCGGTGTATCAGGCGGGGACGCTCAGCGGAAACCCGCTGGCGATGGCAGCGGGCCTCGCGACCCTGAGCGCGCTGGAGGCCGACCCGGACCTCTACGCGCGGCTCGGGGCGTACACCACCGCTCTGGCGGCCGGCCTGCGGGACGCGGCGGCAGCGGCGGGCGTGCCGATCAGCATCAACCACATCGGCAGCATGCTGACCGCCTTCCACCTGGACGCGCCGGACGGCAGTGTGCGCACGTACACGGACGCCGCCGCGAGCGACACGAAGGCCTTCGCCCGCTGGTTCCAGGGGATGCTGGGCCGGGGCGTGTACTGGGCGCCCAGCCAGTTCGAGAGCATCTTCGTCAGTGGCGTGCACGGCGACGCGGAACTGAACGCCACGCTGGACGCCGCGCGCGCCGCTTACCAGGATCTGGGCGCATGACGCTGGTGACGCAGACGGCGCAGGTGCGGCAGATCCTCACCGAGCACAAGGTCATCGCCGTGGTGGGCTTCCATCACGACGCGATGAAACCCGCGTACTACGTGCCGGAGTACATGCACCGCCAGGGCTACACGATCATCCCGGTGAACCCGGCGCTGGCGGCGCGTGGCGAGAGCTTCTTCGGGCACCGGGCGGTGGCGACCCTGGCGGAGATCACGACCCCGGTGGACATCGTGGACGTGTTCCGCCGCAGCGACCGGGTGCGCGAGCACCTACCGGACATCCTGGCCATGCCGACCCCGCCCAAAGTAGTGTGGTTGCAGCTCGGCATCCGCGACGACGCGACCGCCCGCGAACTTGCATCGCGCGGGATCGACGTCGTACAGGACCGCTGCCTGCTCGCCGATCACCGGGCGCTGCTGTAACGCATGCCAGACGTGCTGATGGTGGGTGCGGGCCTGGGCGGGCTGGCCGCGGCGCGTGACCTGGGCGCGGCGGGGCAGCACGTCACGCTGCTGGACAAGGCGCGGGGCGTGTCGGGCCGCGCCGCCACCCGCCGCGTGACCCTCCCCGACGGGCGGGAGGCGCGGCTGGATCACGGGGCGCGGTTCTTCACCGCCCGGCACGACCGCACCCGCGCGCTGGCCGAGGCAGGCGTCCGGGAGGGGTGGAACGCCGAGTGGACGCGCGGCATTCCCCGCTGGGAAGAAGGGAACGTGCGTGACGGTGGCGACGGGCACCCCCGCTATGCGCCCCCGCAGGGCCTCAGCACCCTGGGCCGCACGCTGGCCCGCGGGCTGGAGGTCACCACCGGCGTGACCGTCACCAGCCTGGAACGCCGCCCGGGCAGCTGGCGCGTCCACACCCGCGACGGTGCCACCTGGGAGGCGGGGACGCTCCTCCTGAATCTCCCCGCGCCGCAGCTGGCCCCGCTGCTGGCCGATCTCGACCTGCGCGGCAGCGACTCCGAGGGCACCGCCGAACGGGTCGCGGCCGTCGAGTACGCGCCTTGCTGGGCCGCAGGCGTCGTGCTGGAGCGTGATCTGGAGGCCAACTGGCCTGCCCTGCGCGCCGACCATCCCGTGTTGGAGTGGCTGGCCTGCGAGCACACCAAACGCCCCGCCGGGCACCCCCCCGCGCTGACGCTGCACGCCACGCCCGAGTGGAGCCGCGCGAACCTGGAGCGCACCCCGGACGAGGTGCTGCCCGAGTTGCTGCGCGCCGCCGCCGAGATCACAGGCGACCTCCCCCCCTCCCTGCACGCCTTCGCGCACCGCTGGCGCTACGCCATCCCCACCCGCCCCGCGCCCGGCCCCTGCCACTGGGACCCGGAACTGCGCCTGGGCTGGTGCGGCGACTGGTTCACCCCCGACGCGCACGGCCCCCGCGTGGAAACCGCCCTGCTCAGTGGCTGGACCCTCGCCCGCCGCGTCACGGGAACGTAAGGGTCGGAAAGTTAAGAGTCTGAGGTTCCAAGACTTAAACGCTTGGACCCTCAGACGTTTAGCCCCCTCGACCCTGCTCAGTCCGCGCTGACTGCTTCCCATTCCTGCACGGGTTCGCCGAGCATGGCGTGGACGCTGGCGGTCCAGCCGTCGTCGCTGAGGGTGCGCCAGTGGTGGGCCCACTGCCAGCGGCGGTAGGCGTCGGCGGCGGCCTCCAGGGTGCCGGGGTTCAGCAGGGGATTGGCGGGCGGGGCGCTGAGGTGGTGGCGGCTGAGGCTACCTTCAAGTTCCGCGAGGGTCTTGGGACCGAACGCGAAGGCGAGGCTGGCCGCTAGTCGCGTCCGCGTGGCGTGCAGCCAGCCGCGCAGGGTGTCCTCGGGTGGCAGGGCGTACAGGATGAGTTCCCCGCCGGGGTGCGCATCGGCAGTGGTGACGAGGGTGAGGCCTGGGACGTTGTCGCGCAGGTACGCGGCGACGGGACCCTCGGCGTAGGCGCTGGCTCCGGCGCGCAGGTGTTCCATGGCGGCTTTGGGGTTCAGGCGCGGGGTGAGCTGTTCCGGGATAGGGGCGTCGAGGTCGATAGTGCCGGGTGCGCGCAGGGCCTGCCCCTGGAATTCCAGTCGGGTCTGGCCGCGCCACTCGCTGCTGACGAGGTGCGCCCCCAGGTCGCGTTCGCCCGCCGCGTCGTTGGTCTCGTCGAACTTGATGCCGCGCAGGCCCGCCACCTTGAACTGAAGGCTGTTGCCTTTCTTGCCGACCAGTCGGGTCTCAGTGAGGGGTTCGCGCAGGTGCCACAGCGGCAGGGCGTGCCCCTCGCCGAAGGGTTCGAAGGCGTGGGTTTCGTGGAGCAGGTCGAGGCTGGCGGCCAGTGCGGGCAGCGGCGCGTCCAGCCGCACCCGCGGGGCGGGGGTGGGGAACTGCCGGGCGTAGGCGTGGATGCGGTCTCGGAAGGCGTCCATGTTGGCGGGGTCGATGGCGAATCCGGCGGCGCCGGGGTGCCCGCCGTAGCGTTTCAGGAGGTCGTGGCTGTAGCGCAGGCCTTCGACGGCGCTGATGCCAGGTGTGGACCGCACCGAGCCCTTGCCCTGCGCGACGATGAACACGGGTTTGTGGTACGCGTCCACGAGCTTGCTGGCGACGATGCCCATGACGCCCGCGTGCCAGTCGGGGTGCGTGACGACCAGCGCGGGTTCGCCCGGATCGGCGAGGGTGAGGGCGTGCTGGAACATGTCGTCCTGGAGTTTGCGGCGTTCCTGGTTGCGGATCTCCAGGTATTCCGCGAGGCGGCTGGCGTTGTGCGCGCTGGGCGTGGTCAGCAGGTCCAGCGCCACGTCGGCCTCGCCGAGGCGACCGGCGGCGTTGATACGCGGCGCGAGGATGAACGCCACGTCCCGCGCGGTGGGTCGCTTCACGCGGCCCGAGTCAAGCAGGGCGCGCAGGCCGGGCAGGGTCGTGTCCTTCAGCGCGTCCAGTCCGGCGCGGACCAGAGCGCGGTTCTCCCCGATGAGAGGCGCGACGTCCGCGACGGTGCCCAGGGTGGCCAGGGCCGTCAGGGCGCGCGGTTCCGGCAGCCCAAGTTCCTCATGAACGGCCCAGAGGAGGTGGTACGCGACGCCCGCGCCGGTCAGATTGTGCAGGTCGTGGTCGTAGCCGTCGGTCAGGTGCGGGTGGACGACCAGTGCGTCGGGAAAGTCGTCGCCCGGGGCGTGGTGGTCGGTCACGATGACCTGCACGCCCCGCGCGACCAGGGCCGCGACCTCCTCGACGTTCGTCACGCCGCAGTCCACGGTGACCAGCAGGTCGCACGCGGCCGCGTGCTCCTCGACCTTATCCGGGTGAACGCCGTACCCCTCGTTCAGGCGGTGGGGGATGAAGCCGTGCACATCCGCGCCTAGGTCCCGCAGGCCAAGGACCAGGGTGGCGGTGGCGCTCACGCCGTCCGCGTCGTAGTCCCCGTGGATGCGGATGCGCTGCCCGGCCCGGATGGCGGTCACGATGCGCCGGGCGGCCTCGCGCAGCGCCGGGTTCGGCGTCAGCGTCAGCGGCGGGTCGAGGAGCGCGGGCGTGAGGTGCCGTCCCGTGAGCACCTGCGCCAGAGGTGGGGACACACGCCACTCCCGCATGACGCGCAGCAGTTCGTCGCGGCTGGCGGGGGGCGCGAGCACCCAGCGAGGAACAGCGCTCACGCCTGCTCTCCGTGGCGCGAGTCATCTGGGGTCACGGCGCCGCCCAACCGAGCCTGGAGGGTGGCGGTCAGGCGTTCCTCGGACTGGCGGCGCAGACGGGCTTCCCGGGCCCGCCGCAGCCGCTCGGACCACAGGGCAGGCAGGAGGAGCAGCGTGGCGAACAGCACGCCCAGCAGGAGAAACGCGGCCACCCCGGACCCAACCGGGACCGAGAGTTCGCCCGTGCCGGTCGGGAGGGGCAGGCGGATCACGCCGGGGTTCTCCAGCGTGACCAGCACCAGGTACGCGGCAATGCCGAGCAGCAGCAGCACCTGAAGGAAGGAAACGAGCCGCATCCCGGCAGTGTAGCGCGCAGGGGCCAGGGCGGCGGTGATCAGCGTCTCCGCACCACCGTTCAGTGCGGACGCCTGACTGTCTGCCCATCAACCGACGAACATCCCCGGCCATGTGACCGGGGATGCCTGCTCTGGCTGAAGTGTGTTTAGAAGAAGAACTTCACGCCGGCTTTGATGCCGTTGCTCAGGCCGCTCGAAGCACCCTGGTCGAGGCCCGTGGCGTAGCCCTTGTTGCTGGTGTAGTAGCGGCCATTGTACTCGGCGAAGATGGCGAGGCTATCGGTAATGTTGAAGTCCACACCAGCAATCGCGTTGACGTAGATGTCACTGGTGTTCTGGGCGGTGTTGCCGCGCTGCTGGCCGCTGGTCAGACCGAGGCCCGCGCCGACGTAGGGCGTGATGCGGCTGCCGGTGTTCAGCGCGTAGGTGGCGTTGGCGTCCACACTCACGGCGTTCCAGCCGGGCTGGTAGTCGGCGGACACGCGGGCACCGACGGGGCCGATGACGTTGTTCTTGCCGATCACGACGCCGCCGTTCACGCAGTAGTTGACGGGGCTGGTCTTGTCGGACAGGCTCAGGCACTCCGACCCGGCGCCGGCCATCTTGACGCCGCCAGAGACGCCAGCGTAGATGTCGCGGCTGACCACGGCAGTGGGGGTGGGCTCGCCGATCACGACGGTGGTGTCGGTCGTGGTGGTGGGCGTGGTAACGGTGGCGCTGGTGCTCGTTCCGGCGGGACCCTGGGGGCCCTGAGGACCGGCAGGACCCTGGGGGCCGGCAGGACCGGCGGGACCCTGAGGGCCGGCGGGGATGTTGCGGATGGCGGCTTCCAGGGCGTCAATGCGGGCGTTGAGGGCCGCGACGTCGGCGCTGGCGGCGCCGTCACCCATGCCGTTGATCTTGGCTTCCAGGGCGTCGATACGGGCCTGCTGGTCAGCGGTGAGTTTCTCAAGGTCCGTGACGCGGTTGGCGACGGCGGCAAGTTCAGTGCTGACTTCCTGCATGCCGTTGGCGATGGTGGTCATGTCGCCGGCGCTGAAGCCGCAGTTGTTGAGGGCGCCGGTCTGCAGGGCGCGGTAGAAGATCAGCGCGGCCTGGTAGCGGGTGAGGTTCTCGTTGCCGCGGAAGGTGCCGTCGGGGAAGCCCTGAATCAGACCGCACTGAACGATCTTGTCCACGGCGTCCTTGGCCCAGTGACCGGCGGGAACGTCGCTCAGGGTGACCTGGGCGGGAGCGGCGGTCGTGGTGGAAGTCTGGGCGCTGGCTGCGCCGAGGCTGAGGGCCAGGGTGGACGCGATGATCAGTGATTTGCGCATGTGTTGTTCTCCTTGAGCGGTCTGAATCGGAAACAGCGGCACAGTGTGACGTGTTCCTCTGCGCTTCACGGTAGGCAGGGCCAGTGAGGTCTTTGTGAATTTCAGACGGCGTTGGCGCCCTCCTGGCGGGCCTGAATGAGACGAACCTGACGCCCGGGTTGACCATGGCAGTTTCGTGAGGTCAGGGCTCTTTCGATGAGTGAGGAATTGCGGCCCAATCACGGCACTTCAGTCTTCTTGATGAGAAAGCTGTCGTGCGCGTCATGTCCCTCACTCATGAGTGAGCCATTCAGTCAGCGCGGACCCCCTGCGGCTGTTCGGACGTGAAAGCGGCCCGTATACTCCGGCGCATGAGTCAGATTCATGTTCGCGCTCAGGTGGGCGACGTCGCCCCCTACGTCCTGCTGCCCGGGGATCCCAACCGCGCGCGGCACATCGCGCAGACCTATCTGGACGGCGCGCAGGAGTACACCAGCCACCGGCAGCTGCTGGGCTTCACCGGCACGTACCAGGGCGTGCCGGTCAGCGTGCAGACGACCGGCATGGGCTGCCCGAGTGCGGCGATTGTCACGGAGGAACTGGCGCGGCTGGGCGCCCGCACGCTGATCCGCGTAGGTACGCTGGGCGGCGCAACCCCCAGCGTCGCGCCGGGCGACCTGGTGATTGCCACGGCCGCCGTCCCGAACGACGGCACCACGAGGCAGATGCTGGGCGGCGCCCCGTACGCGCCCGCCGCGAGCTTTGAGGTGGTGGAGGCCAGCGTGCAGGCCGCCCGCGCGAGCGGCGCGCCGCACCACGTCGGCCTGGTCATGACCGAGGACGCCTTCTACGCCAGCACGCCGGAGCACGCGCGCCTGTGGGCGGGGCGGGGCGTGCTGGGCTTCGAGATGGAGGCCAGCGCGATCTTCCTGGTGGCGGCGCAGCGCGGCCTGCGCGCCGCGTGCCTGACCGCGTGCAGCAACGATATCGGCGACCCGCAGCTGGTGCCGGACGACGTGCTGGCCGCCGGGGTGGACCGCATGGTGCGCGTGGCGCTGGACGCCATCGTGACGCTCGCTGCGCGCGACTGAACGCCACGGCCCGGAGGGAGTCGTCCGCCGGAGCGACTCCTTCTTCCTTTGAGGGCGGACCGGGCTGTGGCAGGATGGGCGCATGACCCAACTGGACGAGTTCGAGTTCAACAACGTGCAGATTGACCAGCATGGCCCGATCGCGGTGCTGACCATCAACCGCCCCCGCGCCCTGAACGCCCTGAGTGCGGACACCCTCTCGGAGATCGCGCAGGCCGTGAACCTGATCGTGGAGGACGCCGAGGTGGGCGCGCTGATCATCACGGGCGCCGGCGACAAGGCTTTCGTGGCGGGCGCGGATATCAGCGAATTCGAGAACTTGGAAGGCGTGTACGACGGCCGCGAGCTGTCCCTGGCCGGGCAGGACGTCATGCACCAGATCTCCTCGCTGCCCATTCCCGTGATTGCCGCCGTGAACGGCTTCGCCCTGGGCGGCGGGCTGGAACTGGCGCTGGCGTGCGACGTGCGCGTGGCGGCCACCACCGCCCGCTTGGGCCTGCCGGAAGTCACGCTGGGATTGATCCCCGGTTTCGGCGGCACGCAGCGCCTGGCCCGACTGGTCGGCGCGGGCCGCGCGCTGGACCTGATGCTCACTGCCCGGCAGGTGAAGGCCGACGAGGCCCTGAGCATGGGCCTCGTGAACTACGTCGCGGACGACGCGCTGACCAAGGCGCGCGAGGTGGCCGAGATGATGCTGAAAAATGCTCCTATTGCGCTGTCGCTGGTCAAGGAGGCTGTGCGGCGCGGTCTGGACACCACGCTGGAGGCAGGGCTGGAGGTCGAGGCGGACCTGTTCGGCATGACGGTCGCCACGAAGGACTTCCGTGAGGGGGTGGACGCCTTCCTGAACAAGCGCCGCGCGGAGTTCCAGGGTGAATGAGGACGGCATGGGCGCCGGCGAGCAGAAGTTCCGACTGCAGGTCGAGGGCGGTAAGGTCAGCGACGTGGCCGGCCGTGAGGACAGCGCCGCTGCGGCCGGAAAGACCCGCGTGGTGGAGTTCACCACGCCCCGCGCCAAACTGATCGAGGAGGCCAATCAGGCGATCCGCATGGACCTGCGCGGCTACCCGCGCGCCCTGGCGGCATACGACGCGCTGCGCAGCGATCCGGAGGCCCTGGCACACTGGGACATGGCGAACTACATCACCATGCGCAAGCTGGGCTACAACGACCACGGGCGCGTGCACGCCTTCATCACGGGCGCGGCGGGCCTGGCCCTCACGGAACTGCTGCTCGAGGGCGGCGTGAAGACCGACATCATGGACAGTGGCGTCGGGGACGCGGATGACGTGTTCCTCACGGTCATTCTGGGCACCATGCTGCACGACATCGGCAACCAGATTCACCGGGTGGGGCACGAGGCGCACGCCGTGGCGCTGGCCCTGCCGATCATCGACCGGATCATGACGCCGCTGTACCCGGACCCGTTCAAGCGCGTGAAGGTGCGTTCGTTCATCCTGGGCGCAATCAACTGCCACGACCTGAACCCCGCGCCGCTGACGCTGGAGGGCGGGATCGTGGCCGTCGCGGACGGCACCGACATCACCAAGGGTCGCGGTCGCAAGGCCTTCAGTCTGGGCAGCGTGGACATCCACTCGATCAGCGCGCTCGCGGTGGATCAGGTGGTCATTGAGCGCGGCCGCGACAAGCCCGTGCTGATCAGCGTCACCATGAACAACTCCGGAGGGATCTTCCAGGTGGAGGAGATCCTGGCCCCCAAGGTGATCCGTACGCCCATGCGCCGCTTCGTGGAACTGCGCGCCACGACCCGGCCCGAGGGTGAAGAGCAGATCCTGTCGCGCGTGAGACTGGACGGCGATCACTTCGTCATGGATCTCGAGGGCGGCGAGCAGGTGGCCGTGGAGGTCATGGACTCGCAGAAACAGACGCAGCAGGCCATCGTGGAGAACCTGGGCCTCGGCACCGACAGCCGCTGATTGAATCAGGAAGAGGGAACCCCGGCCAGACAGCCAGGGTTCCCTCTCACCTTGGTGAGCCTGAAGTGACGTTACTTCTTCGCGCCGGGCAGCGGCGTGGTGCGCGCGGGGCCGCCGTCCACGCCACCACTGCGGTGCACGCCCTCCCCACCCGCCGCGCGGCCCTCCAGGTCGCTGTCCCCATCGTTGTTCGGGGTGCCCTGACGGTCCTCGAAATCGCTCCCGCCCAGCATGCCGTCCTGGAAGCCGGGCTGGTCATTCGGGTTGCTGCTCTCAGCACTGGCGGCGTCCCGCAGGAGCGCCTCGGCCGTCATCTTGTCGTTCAGCAGTTCGCCGGTGGTGCCGTCATCCCGCACCTCGCCCTCCGGGGCGTACTCGCGCGCGTCATCTCGTGTCATGTCCCGGAGGGTAAGCGCTGCCCCCAAGGCGCGGGTGGGGAAACGGCCGGGGTGACCTTCATGATTCCCGGCGCGTTGCCCGCCCACTTCACCGCGCGCACCCACCCGAAACCACCTATACTTGAGTGCTATGACGAAGGATCGCATCACGATGACCCAGCGCGGGTACGACAAACTGGTCGAGACCCTGCACTTCCTGAAAACCACCAAACGCGAGGAGATCTCCGAGAACATGGGCCGCGCCATCGAGGACGGCGACCTGCGAGAAAGTGCCGCCTATGACGAGGCGCGCATGCAGCAGAGTGAGAACGAGGCCCGCATCTCCGAACTGGAACGTCAGCTCGAACGCGCCCTGATCATCGAGGAGGACGCCACCGGCGGCGCCGGGCTGGGCGCCAAGGTCCGCGTGCGGGACGCCAAGGGCAAGGAGCACCAGTTTGAGCTGGTCGGCACCTACGAGGTGGACGTCCTGAAAGGCAAGATCAGCGACGCCAGCCCCATCGGCAAGGCCCTCGCCGGACGCCGCGCCGGGGAGAAAGTCACCGTGCAACTGCCCAAAGGCAGCGCCGAGTTCGAGATTCTCAGCGTCGACTACCTGTAACGCCTGCAGGACCCCGCGCCTCCCTTTGCCCCCCACGGGTGAAGGGAGGCGCGGGTCCTACCGGATACACTAAACGCGACCATGCACCGCCTTATCCGCCCCCTGCTGCTGCTGCTCAGCGGCGCGGCCCTCGCCTCACCCGCCTGGGTTGTCCCCAGCGCCAAACTCTACCCAGTGCCCAATCAGACGAGCGCGGCCCTCCGCGCCCTGCCCGCCGGCACTTCCCTGGACCTGCGCCGCTGCTACGCCGTGTGGTGTGACGTCCAAGTGGACCGCCAGCGCGGCTGGGTGCTGCGTTCCAGCGTGAATTTAAGCGGCGACTGCCGCCAGCTGGTGCAGCTGGGCCTGAAAACCCTGCGCCGCAGCGAAGCGGCGTACGCGAACAACAGGGATCAGAACAAGGACGGACTGGCCTGCGATGACCTGGACCGCCCGCTGATACGCCAGTAGGTGCTGAATTCACACGCAGCCTTGACGAGGTCTTCAGAGACGTCCCACACTGCCAAAACCGCTACAAATCCAGATCAGCCACGCCGCCACACTGAGCGCGTTGCACCTGATCCAATGACGATCGGCGCGGAACAACCCCGATCCTCTGGCGGACCGTGCAACCTAATCCACCCACTCCACCCCTGCCCAGGCAGGGGTGTGTCCGTTGCGGAAAGGACAGCGAATTTACGCTTCTACGGATATCACTGTCCACTGTAGCCGGTGCGAAGGTACGGCCGAAGCTGGCTCAGGTTTTCAATCATAGTCGGAGAGCAAATCGCCTCAAATCTGGGCTGACACGCTAAGAGCCTGAGGACAGAACACGTCGGACTATGTTCCGATCATGGTCGAGCAGCTCGTACCCGATGACCTGTGGGCGCTGATTCAACCGGTCATTCCTTCACCCCCACCGCGTCCACGTGGTGGTCGTCCGCGTCAGTGTGCGCGCCAGACCCTGGCGGGCATCGTCTATCTCCTCCGTTGGGGCTTCCCTGGCGTCACCTCCCACGCGCACTTGGTCTGGGCAGCGGACGGACCTGCGAGCGAC
>NZ_BMPE01000023.1 GCF_014647435.1 Deinococcus radiotolerans
TGCTGTCCAAGTTTCCAGTTGGTGCGGTCGAGAATGAGGTCGACTGGGCCGGGCGGGAGAAAGGACATGGCGAATCGGGGGAACAGTGCCTCAGGAAACGGGAACTGGACGAACCGGCAGAGCCGCTGATATCGAGTCGTCAACGACCCTGGGAGAGCGACGTGCGTCTTCAAGCTGTACAGGACGACGGTCCGCGCCTGAATGACCGCCAGGATCAGTGCCGTGAAGACGACGAGGCGGCGAGCGTCCACAGGGAAAGCAGACCGCAAGGCGGTCTGCAAGGTATCGTGAGGTGGTCGGCTCCTAAGGGTTTTCATCGCAGAAATACCGTACAGGAGCCGACTTTCTGCTGCCTACTGCGCGTTTTGATGGGTAGTCAGGCGTGAAACACAAGGTATATGGCGGTTTCCGCTCGGCGGCAGGCAGACAGAACTTTGCGCGCATCAGGAGCTATATCTCGACGCTGGGCAAGAAGGGCCTGCAAGCAGATCAAGTGGCACAAAAGCCCAAACCATCCTTGACCAACACGCCATAGTCAGCGTGTTCACGGGGGGATACCCTCAATTCCAATTTCTTTATCTGATCGTCCTCTACTGAGCAGTTGCAGCAGATCTTTCAGTTGAGCCCAAACGCGGTTAAGGACGCTGCGTCAGGGTGTGCGGCGGACTCGTTGCTCTGCGTTTGCCGACTGAATGGTCGCGTGCATGACCTTCACCAGCTGGCGACCCTGGTTGGTCAAGTCTGGGTCGTCAATGGACGTGTCTGGCGTGATGTCGGACTTCGCCGCGTTCGCCAGCAACCCTGCGAGCTGCACATGACGAATGGCGTCATGAGCTGGATCCCCGGTGATCCGCAAGACATCCAGAACGTACGCCGCCAGCCCAGGCGTGTACGGCTCCTCGTACCGCTCGATTTCCAACCAAGGATAGTCGTCTACGAAGACAAGTTTGAGTCGGCGGCCCAGGACGTAATCGAAGTAGATGTGGCTCTTTTGCTCACGCCTGTGCCGCTGAAGTGCCTCCTGACCTTGAGCTGCGGTCATGGGCGCCGTTTCATAGGCGAAGACGCCTGCGTTAATGGGATACGCCGCGTTATAGAGCGCTGCCAGCACCGCACCCTGGTCAAGATCGCCAATAGGAACAAACCCGGCATGCGCTTTGGCCAGATGCGTAGCCACCCGCTCTGGCGTCCCGAACATATGTTTGTAGCCGTAATACTCCACAGTGCCACGAACCTCGCGCAGGTGCCGTGCCTGGACACCGGCCAAGTGTGTGGCCGTCACGTCATCGCCCTCCAAGAAGGCTCTGGCCCAGCCATGGGGCGGCTGCAACTCATTAAAAAATGAAGTCAGTTCTTCGAGCATCGCTACCACTTCAGGGTGCAGGCCTTCTGGGTGCGCCGTGTCCCGGAGCCACCAGGGAATGATGAGCGCGTCCCGATGCCGAAATGGCGGGTGGCCAGTCGGAAGGCGCGTCACGTAAGCAGCGGTAAACTCGGGCAGGGCAGGGGACGCCTTTGTGGTGGCCTCGCGGGCGAAGTACCAGTTCCGGTATCCGTGCAATGTGGCGACGGCCTCTAACGCCTTGGTGTGTTTGAGGGGCATCCCCAACATGGACAGGAACGTTTGCAACTGCCGGGCCTGCCGCTTGAGTTCGGCGGCATTCAGCGGTTCCGAAGCGCCTTGCATGGTGGCTGAGGCGGCCTGTTTGGCCTGGGCATCAGTCAGAAGGAGATCCGCGCGGCGCAGGCGAGCAATAAAGGGCGCGAGAGAAAGGTCGGACATGAAAACTCCTTGTGTCCGGAGAGTGTTCGAGGCCCCGCGATGTCGAACGTCCAGACGCAAGGAGCGGGTCTGAGGAGTTCAGAAGTAGGCTGCGGTTTGCCAGGCCAAAATGGCGCGGGGAGCTCGGGCTGCAGCGGCCCTTTGATCTCCACGATACACCATCGCCCCGGCTTTGAGAACCGCTCCCCGGATACGCTCGGCGCGTCTGTCGTGAAGTCCCAGGCCACCGAGGCTGACGTTCGGTATTCCATGCCGTAGCCTCCCTGGTATGGCGTTTGATCCCACAGACCCCGCCAGCTTAGAGGCCTTCCTCCGGGAGCAGATCAAGCGCGGTCGGGAACGCGACAAGCTGGACTTTAAGCAAGCCTGGCTCAGCGGGGCCGAGCAGCCGAAGAAAGGCGTGAACCAGCAGGCGAAACTGGAGCTCATCAAGGACATCAATGCGATGGCCAACACCTACAGCCTGGATTTCGAGGACTACGGCTTTTTGATTCTTGGCGTGACCCGGGCCGATAAACGCATCACGACCGACGTGCCCAACCTGCGCGACCCTGGCGTGGACAATCTGGAAGCGAGCATCGCGCAGTGGTTAGCGGAACATATGGAGCCGCAGCCCGATTTTTCCTTACACGCCTTTGAGGAACCGGGCGTGGGGACCTGGGGCGCGCTGATCATTGAACCCAATCAATCACCGCCGTTCGTATTCAAAAAGGACGGGACGTATCAACTGCCCTCTGGCAAGACGGACAAGATGTGGCATGAAGGGGAGTGGCGGCTGCGGCGCAATGCGGTAACCATCCGCCCGCAGCCCCGGGATTACACCGAAGTGCTGCGCATTCGGATTCAGAGCGCTATGGAACCCTTGCATCGGGAAGTCGCTGCCCTACGCCAACAGGTATACCAGCTTGAAGGACGCATACAGGGCCTGCAACAAGCTAATCAGGCGGAGATCGAAGTGGCATTGGAAACGTCTGGGCAGCCTGTGGATGCAGTGACCTTTACGACGGCGCGGCAAGCGGGCGAGGGTGTTCTGGCGGAATACCAGCCCAAAATCAAGGCACTGCACGAGAAGGTCGCTTCACGACCGCCTGAGCGGGCTGAACGTCTAGAAAGGCAGATGCGTACCCAGTATGGGTGGTACGACCTTGTGACGTTATTTGACGCTTTCTTGAAAGATCCCACTTCAGTCCACAGAGGTTCGTGGAATATGAGTGAACTGCTCCCATTCATGCACACTTGGAACTTGGACGTTCAAGAAAGTGACCGTTTATTTCCTCAGGCTGGGTATTACCGGCCTAATAACCGCGACTCGAGTCGCCCAATGGCGCTCCTGGGTCCAGACACGGCACGTGCAGAGGCCTATCTGGAACTTTTGACACTCAGCCGGGACTTGAAGCCGCAGGTCGAAAAGGCTGCAAACAGGGCACCGTACCGGGAATTTCAACTGCGATTTGCCAATATCAGTGCCGTTTCTGCGGGGGCACTGCGCTTCGAACTACGCTGTATCAGTGGCGCTTCGATCTACCAGTTCGCTCCTGGACCGAAGGGGAGTGGATCGGTCTTCGGTGCAACACTTACGAAGGACGCCCCAATGCGTCTTCCCGTCTTTGAAGGCGCCAGACCGGAACTGTTCCCCGGAGACGTGTGGATTCCACCAGTCTTTGCATTGAAGTTTGGCGAAGCAGCCAGCACCGTTCTTCTTGAAGGCACACTCTGGGCCGCTAATCTCCCGACGCCTAAAACCTTCCGACTTGACTTTCAGGCCACACCTACTGCCCAGACCGACTGATGCTGGCCTGCAGGGGCTTTGCTTGTCCGCCGCCATGTCATTTCTGTCCAGCCGCTAAGGTGAGTGGCATGCTTGAGCCGCGCCATCCCCGCACCCTACCCCGCCTCACGGTGAACCTTTCGGGCCGGACGGTTGTGCTGCTCATTGATGCCAACGTCATCATCAAGGACCTGCGAGCCGTGGTGAAGCAGCCTGGCGCGTCCCCCGCCCTCTTTGAGTTGCTTGACGCGCCGCACGGCCGCCTGGTCATGTCGGCCGGGGACGTGGCGGAAGTGGCCCCAGGCCTCACACGCCTGGAGCGCACCATCCGCCTGAAATTCCCTCAGGAGGCCGACGCCATGTGGCACCTGTGGATGACCCGAGTACAGGATCGGATGTTGTTTCTGGATCCGGCCGGGGTACCAGATACGACCCTCAGCGCGGCCGTGCGCGCGCCGAATCGAGACCCAGACGATGCGGACCTTGCCCTGCTGGGCTGGGTGCTTGATGCGGACGGCCTCCTGACCTATGACGGACAAGCGTTCGGTGGGCTGGTGACGACGATGGGTACCCCAGGCGTTGGGGGGCATGGCACGTATCTGTGCGCGTTCCGGGATGACCTGCGGGTGGATGAAATCGTGGCCATGATGGTGGGTGTTCCGCTGCAGGTCCTGGCCGTCGGGACCGTAGGGATTCACGAGGCCCTGAAAAAGCGGGGGGTCAGCCCCGCCCTGCAGGCGGTTGGGGCGCTGGGCCTGGGCGCCATGCTGGCCCTGTGGCCCGCGAGCCGGGCGGTGATTGGGCGGGCAGTGATGCAATATGGCGAACTGACCATGAGCATGACGCCCACCATGGAAGTCAGGAATCAGCTGCAAGAGGTACGGGCGCGGGTGAAGCCAGCGTGGCCCGCCACCGATGATCCGGTGATCCGCTGTGCCCGTTACCTTGTGCGCGTGCGGGGCACGCAGACCTGCACGGAACTGGTGACGCATCTCAAATTGCCGCTCACAGCGGGCGAGTTGTACGGCCGTCTGCAGGCTTACCCGGGGCTGTTCCAGGAGCAGGAGCGTCGGCGCTGGATTATCCGGAGGACTCCGATGACGTCGCCGTCCGCCCTAACTTGAGGCAGTAACTCGCGACGGTGGGTACCAGGCTGACCCAATGTCCCCCCACGCTCAGGCGAACGTCGCGCAGCTCGCGCTGCTGAGCACCCCGCTCACCGACGCCGCTGAGGCTCCTAAAACTGACATGCACAACCCCTGGATGAGTTTGAGAACGAAATCCTCGACATCTTGATCGTGGGTCGGAGGGGGTCGCAGCGCGCCGTGCCGCCCATGCGCTGGCGGCGCTGAGCGTGGTAGTCCCCGAGCATCGCCTCGCTGTACGGGATGAGCCGCACCCGCACGGCGTCGTTCAGGTGCACGCCGGTCACCAGTGAACCCTCACTGTGGCGAGGCATCCGGGCTGGTGGGTGGGCGCGTCGAGTTCGAACCCCCTGGTGCGCAGGGCGCTGGCGAGGTCCTCGGGCACGGGGTAGGGGAGATCCACGTTCCGCTCGTCGTCCTGCTCGAACGCGTTCATCAGCAGTTCCAGGCACGCCTGGAGGTGGTTGCGGCCCAGTTGCGCCCGGCGGAGCTCTGCGGCGCGGCGCACCTCCAGCGCGGTCGGGAGGCTGCTGATTGTGATCAGCGGGGTATTGGTGTCGCCGGTCATGCTTGCTCCGGGTCCAGGGCGAGGTGGGCGGCTTTCAGCTGCTCGCCTGACACCACCGCGCTATGCTCACACGACACCACGGTGTCAGTCAGGCTGGGGCGCCACTTGTGCTGGGGGCAGGCGGACAGCGGCTGATTGGGGTTGATCTCCCCCAGCACCACGCGGCCCACGCGCAGGTCCAGGCTCACGCGCTCGGCGTGCAGGCCGGGCAGGAGACGCAGCCGGGCGGGCTCGCTGAAGCTCGGGTCGTGGGCGGCGCCGCGCTGGTGCTGGGCCAGGACGCGGATGCCGGACGGGGCGAGGAAGGCAGCGACGAGCAGGGAGAGCAGGAACAGGGTCATGTGAGCCTCACTTGTGTCCGAGCGGGGGGAGGGGATGGTCGTCGAGGGGGGTCTTGCTGCGCGGCGTCCACCGGGTGGCAGGCGGGGCGGGCAGGAAGTACTCGAGGAGCACGCGCCGCGCGTCGCGCCAGCCCCAGGCGGCGTCGGCGTGGTACCCGGCGTGGCGCAGGTGCACGATCCAGGCGCGCTGGTCGGGGCGGAGGGTGCCGGTCAGGCTTTTGAGTTCCAGGCGCAGCCCGGCGCGGCCGTGGATGGGGTGGTCGAGGGCCAGGTCCGGGTACCCGGTGCGGGTGCCCATGCGCAGCAGCCGGGCGGCCTCGGGGCTGTAGCGCTGGCCGCTACGACTGACGCGCTGCTCGCGTTTGCCGCCGTTCGGCACGTGGAACAGGAGGGCCAGGGGCGGCAGGTCCGGGATGTGCGCGGCCGCCCAGACGATCAGGTTGACGTGGTGCCGTTCCTCGTCCCACGCCTGCTCGGGCACGTCAGTGCGCAGCCGCTGGGCGCGGTTGTCCTCACTCCGGGCCTCCTGCAGGAGGCGCTGCGCGGCGGCCGTGACGCTCACGACTGGCCCTCGAGGTGCGCGGCGACCCGCTGGGCGACCTCGTCGCCGTGCTCGGCGCGCACCGCGCGCAGGTGCGGGGCGATCACCTGCAGGTCCCACAGGGTGCTCAGGCGGATCTCGCCCGTGCCGGTCAGGACGTACCCGTGCCGGGCGCCGCGGCGGACGCTGCGGGTCCAGCTCTCCTGGCCGAGGTTTTCCCAGGTGCGGTACGCGAGGCTGGTGGGCCGCGCCGGGTCCTGCCCGAAGCGCAGGTAAGGCGTGCCGGCCCGCGCGCTGCGCTTCAGGACGCGGGTGATGGCCGTTTCGAGGTCGGTGGGTTCCTCATCGACCAGGACGCGCAGGAGGTGATGTTCGGGGCTCAGGGCCGCGTAGTTGAGGGGCGGGAGTGTGAACGGGTCGGTGGTCAAGGGTCAGTCTCGCTTGTGGGGGCTGGGGCTGGCCTCGCCGGAGCGGGGCGGACGCGGGGTGCGGGTGCGCTGCACGAAGTCCTGGCAGCCCGCGTCGGGGTGGGTGTAGAGGGTGGAGCCGTGTGAGGTGGCTAGGCCGCTGAAGTTGCGATGCGCCCAGTGCTTGCAGGCGCGGTACCCGTCGTATTCAGCACCGATGTTTTTCGGGGCGGCCTGGCCGTGCTGGGTGCAGTCGTGGCAGCAGCCGGGGCGTGGGATCACGTCTGCTCCGGGGTGAACGGGATGAGCAGGAACTGTCCGCCGGCGTTCGCCTGCCGGCGCTTCAGCGCGGCCTTTGCGTCCTTCTCGCTCCGGGTATCCGTGCGGCTGAACAGCGGGCAGGTCCGGTACCCGTTCGGCGTCCGGTACCGGAGGGAGGCGACCGGGTCACCGGTGGGCACCAGCCCGGCTTTCTTCAGGCCGGTGCGGCTGGCGAGGCTGGGCGGGCAGGTCTCGTACTCGGGCAGGTCGGACATGGGCAAACCTCCGTCAGGGGAAAGGGGGCCAGATCTGGGTCCAGTCGCCGTCCACGCCGAGGCGGACGATGACGCCGGTGGGGCGGGCGACCGCCTGGCTCTGCACGGGGAGGCTGGCGTTGCCGAGCGTGATGCCCGCGAGTTCAGCGGCGCCGCGGAGCAGGCCGATCGGGGCGAGATCCGTCCACGTGTCGGCCACGCCGCGCTCATCCAGGGCGAGCTGCGCGAGGGTGGTGAGGGCGGCCTCGAAGCGCTGCGCGTCCCACACGGTGTGGATCTGCCGCGCGGCGAGCAGGTTCAGCAGGGCGGCGGTGGCGGCCGCGCCGGACGTGTCCCCGGCGATGACCTGCGGGGCGACGTCCGGCAGGAACGACGCCCACCAGTGCGCCAGGGCGGCGGCGGGTGAGTCTGGGGTCACGGGTTGTCTCCAGGCGTGCGGTCACCCGGCCGGGGCGGGGCGGGTGGGGGAGAGGGTCAGTGGACGGTGGGCGCCCCAAGGAGGTGCCGGACCTGATCCAGGGTGCTGCGGCTCATGCCGAGGGCCGCGGCGATCGTCTGCCGGTTGTCCGCGGTGAGGGGCGCGACGTGCTGGAGCAGACCGAGGCGGTCAGGGACGCCCTGCCGGTCGCTGCGCATCAGTTGCACCTGCAGCAGCACCGCCGCGAACTCCGCCTCGCGGGGGCTGGCGGTCCAGGGCACCACGCGCGTCCCGGCGAGGCGCTCCGTGTCGTGCGGGGCGAGTTGGTCGGTCAGCGCGCGCGGCAGGGCGCTGATGCCCGGCCAGGTGCTGCCGGCCGTGAAGGTGACGGTGTCGTCCGCGCCGATGATGACGACGGCGCCCTCCAGCACGGTCCACGCGTGGGCCAGATCCGGCCCGCGGCGCTTTGGGTTGTAGGTCATGGGTGGGCCTCAGCTGGCGGTGGCCACCGGCTCGTACTGGCGGTGAAGGTCCATCAGGCTCAGGGTGTCACCGTCGAACAGCGTGACCTTCGGGCCGTCCACGGCCAGGATCATGACCACGTGTCCCTGGCGCTTGTGCCGCCACTGCTTGCCCTTGGCGACGTGCTCGGCCTGCGGGACGGGGATCTCCGGGACGTAGTCCAGGCGCTGGATGCGGCCCAGCTGGGCGTGCACGCTGCGGTCGATGGTGGACGTGTCGTGGTTGACCAGCTGGACGCGGTACGTCGCGGCGGTGACCAGTTCGACCACGCCGTCGATGCCGCCGATGCGGACGCCGTCGCCGGGTTTGAGCATCGGGTCGGTCCCCAGGGCGCTGGAGGCACCCTCCGCGGCTTTCTCCGCGCCGACCGCGCCGATCAGGCGGTCCAGGGCGCGGTAGAACAGCGTTTTCATGTTGGCCGCCTCGCGCTGCGCTTCGCGGCTGGCGGTCAGTCCGGCGAGGTTGATCTCGTCGGCGGTGAGGCGCGTCCACCACTGCGCGCGGGGCAGGTCTCGCACCGGGGTGTTCTCGTTCAGCGTCTTGTTGACCAGGGTGCCGCCGTACCGGATCAGCAGCGCCATCTCGTTACTCTTGCGGCCCCAGCTGGTGCGGGCGGCCAGTTCCGCCTGGGGGACCGGGCGGATCTCGCTGACGCTGGCCAGCGCCGCGGCCGCCGCGCCCGGAACCTGTGCAGTACTCGTGGCGGTATCGATCCGACCACCAGCGGTGCCACTGTCCAGATCCTGAGAGGGCGTGTGACCCCTGGCCGCGCCAGCGGCCGCGCCGTCAGGCGCCTGCCCTTGATCCGTTGACCCTCCTGCCCCTGAGGAGGAGAAGGCGGCAGTCCCGGGGCTGGGGGGACGCTCCCCTTCTTCTTCTCTTTCCTTTCCTTGTTCTTCCCCCTTTTCTTTGAGTGTTCCACTGGTGAGAACAGGGGTGTTCTCAGTGTCGGAACAGGGGTGTTCTCGCATTGAGAACAGGTTTTTTCCGAAATTGGTCTTGGTGCCCAGAAAACCTGTACTCACAGTGAGAGCAGGTTTTTCTGCCGCTTCCGGAATACCTGTACTCACAGTGGGAACAGGTTTTTTCGGGCGGCCCGGACCCCGCTTCTGCGCCTGTTTGGCTTCGAGGCCTGCGAGGTACGTGGCGTGCAGGCGGCTCAGTTCATCGAAGTCGACCCACCAGATCTCAGGGCGCGACGTCTTCTGGTCACCGGGCTGGAAGCTGAACACCTGGGGCAGGGCCTTGAGGACGTCCGCCTTGGCCTCGTCGAGGCGGCGGGCAGTCCACTTGGTGATCGTGCGGGTGTACCGGGTGCTCAGGCGGGCACCCCGGTCCCCTTCGCCCGCCCAGCTGATGATCAGGTAGGCGAACGCGAAGGCGTCGGTCCCGGCGACGGGCATGAACTCGTCACGCAGGTAGTTGGGAATGATCGTGAAGCCGTAGTTAAAGCTGCCCTTCGCCTTGACGGCGAGGGTGGGGGTGGTGACGCCGTTTTCGGCGGCCTGTGATGCATTCACGGTGGTTCCTCGGACAGCCCACCTTCCCGGGTGGCGAGGGCCTGCGGCGTGGGTGCCGCTTCAGTCAATTGACCGGAGCACGTATGCCGTCTAAGATACGTGCAGGCCGACAGCCTCGTAAGAGGCCGTTTTGGCGCAGAGGGGTCTCAATCCATCCGCATCAGCTGTATCCCGCTCCGTGTTTCCCGACACGGGGCGGGTTCCTTTCAGGCAGATGTCAGCGGTGCCTTACCGGGATGATGCGAATGTATCACGCTCATGTGATCAAGGCTCCTTTTTCACGAGGTCCTGGAACTCCTCTGGCCAGCGCTGGGCGTGCCACTTCAACTCCCAGCGCAGATCACCCCCCTTCAGGCCCTTCAGGGCGTCCAGGCGGGCTTCCATCATCTGCGGGGTGAAGTTCGTCGGGTGCCACGGTGCGCCGGGCCGCAGCAGCACAGCTCGCACCTCGGCTTCGAACGCAGCGACGCGTTCTTTGCGAGCGTCCGCCTCATCCTTCGTGACCGGCGCGGCCGGACCTGGCGGGGCGAACACCGGCGGATCGGGATCTTCCGCCTCGAGGCTCGGGGTGACGATCAGGTACCGCGTGCCGCTGTGGTTGTCTAGGCGCACGTCGTGCAGCGTCCAGCCGACCGCCTCGGCGACCGTTCGGGCTTCCTCCGGGCTGGGCTCCCCGCCGCGCGGGCGGGATAGGACCATCCGGTCGCCGTCAACGTCGGCGATCACCCGGACGCGCAGGCCGTTCGGGAGGTTCACCGGCACCTGCTTCGTGTCCCGGCGCGCCTCGGCCATGGCCAGCGCGAGCTGCTCGGCGAGGCGGTTGGCGCCCGCTTCCGCCTTGAACGTCTCGGGCTCGTCGAAGAGCGTCACGGGGGGCCCTGCCGGGTCAGGGGGTTCGCCTCGCGGTCCACCAGGGCGCGCGTGGCGTCGAGCAGCAGGGCCTGCCCGGCCGGGGCGTGCACGAACGCATGCACCCGGTCGACGTCCTCGTCGGGGTTGGGGTCGGTGCGGACCACCACCACGAGCACGGCCACGTTCGGCAGTTGTTGCGCCTGGACGAGCACGTCCTCCAGGCCGTCGATGACGCGCCGCACGCTCACGGCTCGGTCGGGTCCTGGGGCAGGTCCTGCAGGAGCTGGTCGACCTGGCGGTTCAGGGTGACGGTCTGCCAGACGAACAGGCCGAGCGCGCCGCCCATCGTGCCGATCAGGAACGCGACCAGCAGCAGCAGCGCGTACTGCCACGCGGCCAGCACCACCACCTCGCCGGTCACGCCTGCACTCCGCGCGGGCCGGGCGTCAGGTCCGCCAGGGCGGCGTCCAGCGCGTCGAGGCTCAGCACGCCGTACGGGTCCTCGATCAGGCCTTCCTCGGCGAGGAGCATGGTGCTGAGCAGGCTGCTCCTCGCCACCAGGACCTGCGCGGCGCTCATCGGCTCGGGCAGCTGCTGATGCGCGCGCAGGTGGTCGCGCAGCGCCTCGAAGGCTCCCGTGGGACTGCCGTGCTCCCCGGCCAGTTGGAGGGAGACGTTCAGGCTGCCGGCCAGGGTCAGGGCGGTCGAGCGGACCGGCAGGTCCGGGTGGGGGGGCGGGGTGGTGGGCTGCAGGGTGGGCATGGGTCACCTCGGGGATGGGTGAAGCCCCAGCCGGGTGGCTGAGGCGGTCTGGGTCAGGCCGGGTGGTCAGGCAACGTCACATAATCCGTATTACGTGATGGCGTTACCCGGTCCGGCGGTTTGAGGGGGGGACGCTGACCTGCAGGTGGGCGGGGCCGCGGCCGTGCTTGATCTTCAGCACGTACCCCTGCGCTTCGAGGTGCGCCCGGGCGTCGGGGGTGAGGGGCAGGTCGAGGGAGAACGTGTCCTGCCCCCGCCGCAGCGCCCGCTGGAGTTCGTACTCGGCCCGTTCGAGCTGCGCGTCGGTGGGGTTGATCCCGCCCTGCTGCGCGCGGGCCTGGGCGGCCGGGGTGACGGTCACGGTGCGCGTCATGAGGCGTCCTGGGTCTGCCGGGCGGCCTGCTCGAACAGCTGGGCGGGTGTCTGGTCGAGGCGGCGCAGGTCGGCCGCCCACAGCCAGACGTCCTGGCCCGGCGGGATCTCGTGGCGGCGCCGGAGGTCGGCGCGCAGGCGGTCGAGTGGCGCGGGCGGTTCGGGCACGTCGAGCAGCTGCACCCCTGGGCCTTCGGCGTCCACGCGCTCGGCGTTCTGGCTGTTCACGCGGGTGTAGCGCGCCAGGAACGTCGGGAAGTGCTGACGCATCCAGCCCTCGCTGACGTGCAGCATCCCGGCGTTCAGGGCGTCCTCGTGGGTGAGGTCACTCAGGCGCACCAGCCGGACGTGGGTGGGCTGCGCGGCGAAGCGGGCGAGGTGCGCGCGCAGCGTGTCGGGCTTGCGCCAGCGGGTCGGGGCGCGCCCGAAATCCCAGCGGTAGTCGCCTTCCTCGTCGGGCTGGTACCCGGTGCGCTGGAGGTCCTCGATGCTGCCCCGGATCAGTTCGGACAGCAGGGGCTCACGCACGGGCAGCCACTCGGCGCGCGCGTACCCGTCCGCGCCGTAGTCCACGGCCACGTGGCCGGCCTTCCAGGCGCCGACCCGCCAGCGTTCCTTGATGGCCACCGGTCGGCCGACCTTCAGGGCCGGGCGGAGCACCAGGACCTCGTCGGGCAGGTGGAACGCCACGGCCGCGCTGTCCGGCTCGGGGACGGCCTGCACGTCGGCGGGAACGGGCGTGCCGTCAGGCGTGTGAAGCGGCCGGCTGAAGTGCGTGACGGCACCTGCGGTTTTCAGCTGGAGGATGAGGGGTGTGGTCAACCGGAGGCTGTTCATGCGGTCTCCTGTGCCGCCCAGCTGAGGCTGGGGCGGGGGGGGGCGGTGTGGGGGGCTATGCTGGGCGCATGTCGCTCGCGCTCGTGCAGCACAACCTGGAGTTGCAGGCCCGCGCCGACCGGGTCGCGGCGCTCGAACCCGAAGCGCGGCGCCGCGAGGCGGTGCGCGCCGCGCGGGACTCGGACGTGGAGGCGCTGTGGGCGCTGGTGGAGTCGTTCCTGGTGACGCAGGGCCAGCGGGGCGCGCGGGTGAGTCACCACACCCTGTCGAGTTACCGCACCGGCCTGCAGGTGTTCCTGGACTGGGCGGGCCCGGCGGGCGTGAGCCTGCTGCGCCCGGGCGGCAGTGACGGGTACCGATTTACTCGGCACCTGGAGGGCCTGAAGCTGGCGCCGTCGAGTGTCCGCACGCGCCTGGCGGCCGCGCGGGCGCTGTACGGGGCGCTGCGCTGGAGTGGCGCGACCGACGCCGCGCCGTTCACGGACGTCCGCACCGCGCCTGATCCGACGCCGCGGCACGAGAAGCGCAAGCCGTACAGCGACGCGGACCTCGCGGCGATGCTGCTCGCGGCCGGGCCACAGGAGACGGTGATCGTGCTGCTCGGCGCGCACTGCGGGCTGCGCAACGCGGAGATGCGGTCCCTGGCGTGGGGCGACGTGCACCTGGAGGGTGAGGCGCCGTTCGTGAACGTGCAGGGCAAGCGCGGGCGGCGCCAGGACGTGGCGCTGTCCCGCTCGGCGGCCGCGGCGCTCCGGGCGTGGCGGGGGATGCGGGGCGCGGTGAAACCGAGCGACCCGGTGCTGCTGATCCGCTCGTCGCGGAACGTGGGCCGCGCGGTCGAGCGGGTCTGCCGGGCCGCGGGCGTCACGTACGAGGGCCGCGAGGTGCACGGCCTGCGCCACAGCGCCGGCACAAAGGTCTACGTGGCGACCAACGACCTGCTGGCGGTGCGGGACACGCTGCGCCACCGCACCATCGACAGCAGCGAGATCTACGTCGATTACGCCCGCGCGCAGAAACCGAAGGTCAACGCGGACTGGTGAACGCCCGTCGCCCGGGTATGACATCGTACTCGGCGGAGGGAAAACTGCATGTCAAACTTCACGAGCTGGTGGCAACGCACTCCGAAGGCCAATAAGCAAGTGCTGCTGGTGCTCTGCTACACGTTCATTGCAACGCTTGGCATCAACATAGGCCGGGCGTTGTTCCAGGCCCTGCACGGCTGACCCTCATCGATAGGCGTGGCGTGGCATCTGCCACGCCACGCTTCTCTATCAGCGCCGCCTGCGGCCTTTGTTCTTCGGGCCTTTCTTGCCCGCCCGGACGGCCGGGCGGGCCTGTGGGGGCTTGGGTTTGGCCTGGGGCGGCTGGGGCGGGGCGGGCGCGGCCGCGCGGGCTGGTTTGGGGGGCGGCCGGTCGGGGATCTCGCGGCCGCCGTGGATGGGGCCGTGCTGGCCCCAGAAGTCGATGCTCTCGTTCGGGTGGGGCGCGCGGACCTCGCTCTGCGCGACGACCAGCATGAAGGTGCGCGGCGCCTGGCCCGCCTCGTGATGCGTGAACGCCCAGGCGTACGCGGTGACGCCCGGCACCAGGCGGTGCGTGCCGAGTTCTGAAGGTGCGATGGGCCGCAGGACGCGGGTGGGTACGCCCCGCTCGATTCGCACCACGAACACCTGCAGGTGCGCGATTGCCTCGCGCATCAGGGTCAGGCCGTCACTGGTGTGACGCGGGGGCAGCTGGGTGGGCGTGAAGTGAATGCGCGCGAGGTCCATCCGGGGCAGCAGGGCGGACAGGAGTACGGGACTGATCATGGACGGCCTCTCTGAACGGGGCGGCGGGCGGGGCGGTCTGCGGGGGCACCTCCAGGGGTGGACTGGCCAGGGTGGGCCGCTGGCCTGCGGCGGGTGGTCGGGCGGCAGCGGCGGTGGCCGCCTGAGCCCGGTGCGGGAGGGCGGGGGGCCCTCCGGAGGGGAGCGTCAGCGGATGCGGAGCAGACGCAGCACGCGGCGCCACGGCGTGAAGGTCTGGACTTCGCGGGGGAGCGGCACCAGGCGGGTGTCGCCGGGCGGATCTGGCGCCTCGGGCCACGTGACGCGCAGCTGCCCAGTGGGCTCGTCATCGAGCAGCTGGTACGTCACGCGGTACCCGATGCGGTGGAATTCGAACGCCAGCCGGACGACCTGCTCCGGCTGGACGTGCAGGTCCAGGAACGTGGTCCTGCGCGCGGCTTCGAGCACCTCGCCGTGCAGGAGCTGCTCGAACTGCGCGGCGATCTGTTCGTCGGGCGTGAGGAGTGGGTTGTGCGCCTGGTGGATGCGCGCGGCCTCCTGCGCCGTCAGGTGCGGCTCGTCCTGCGTTGTCTTGATGAGCGCCATAAGGTCTCCTGTGGGTCCCGGTGGCGGGAGTCGAACCCGCGCGGTCCGGCCTGGACCGGGATAAACCCCCCGGTGACGGGGGGTGTGCCATGGCTCAGTGTCGTCTGGGCGGGGGGCTGCGGGAACGGGGGTGGGGTGTGTTCAGCGTGGATCTCCGGTGCCGGGTTTGACCCCCCGGCGGGGCGGTGGGGCGGCCTGCGGGCCGTCGCGTATGGAGGGGCCGCGCGGTGCTGGGGCATGGGCGGGCGCCCTCCACGGGCGAGCATCAAGAGGTGGGGCCGCCCTCGTCGGTGGGCGGCCCCTGAGGACCGTGCAGCCTGGGGGCTGCGGCGCTGTGCTGGAGGTGGGTCCGCGCGTTTGCCCAGGCGGGTGGGGTGACATCCCGGTGTGCAGGGCCGCCAGGGGCGGTTCGCTGCGGGTGGGGGGGCTGTCCACGGGCCGTGCACCAGGGGGTGCGTGCCTGCCGGTCCATGCCCGGCTCAGACTCCTGCGCGGCTGATCGGCGCGGGCGGGACGCCTGCTCACTGCGGACCGGTGCCGCCGGTCGCGGGACGCACCTGACCCACGGCGTCATAGGCGGGCTCAGCACTTGTCGGGCTCCCCCGTGCACGGGAGGCGCTGAGCACCCCAGATCTGGGGGCGGGGCTCGCCAGGGCCCCTCTTTGGGAGTTCCGAACCTGAGTCCCGGCGCAGGAGGTTCGCGCGGTCAACCGGGGGCCGGTGCAGGAGGCCGCTTCGGTGTCTCGCTGGTCGCCGCTCTGGGGAGCGGGGGGAAGGCCTGGGCGCACGGTGCGCCTGGGCGGAGGTGATCACGCCGCTGCCTAAGCGGCGCCGATTCCGTCTCCGACTTACCAGGGTCGGGGGGAGGCGGTGTGGAGCGGGCCGGACTTGAACCGGCAGCCCACCAGCTGGGGCCGCTCCGTGACGCGCCCGGTCATCTGGGCGCGAGGGGTGAGTGGATCGGGGCGGCGTATCGCGCCGCTTCGCGCGCCCAGTTCGGCCGGGCGCCAGCCCACGCTTTGCTGCTCTCGGCCGCGGGGTGGCCTCTAAAGTTCGCCGCGCATGCCGGGTCGAGCCTGACTCGGGAGTTCGCGGTGGGGGGGTACTTCAGCGCAGCGGACCGTCGGCTGTGGGCTCCAGCAGGGTGCCTTCAGGGGGGTGTCGTGGTGGGTGTGGCCATCCGCTCGGCCATCCAGTCACAGGCCCTGAAGCCCTGCTGTCACGAACCTGGACGTTCCTGCCCGGCCCGCGGATGGGGCTGGGCGCTCGTCGGGTGACGCTGCGGGGATCTGGCGATGTCATGCGTCTCGCACGGGGTGCGTGCTGGTGGGCGTTCGCCCTGGAGTCCCGTCGTTGCGGCGGTCGGGTTATCGCCTGAGGAGGCATGAAAAAGACCCGCTGGGCGCGGGTGCGTTCAGGATCGGGTTACGGACCACCCAGGTGTGGCAGCCCTTGGAGTCGCAGCATGCGGTCGACGATCATGACGGCACCTGATGCTGAGGGGATGGTGCCGATGCGTTCGCCGGCGCGGGTACGGGTTCAATCAGGTCGTCGATGGCCACGCCGTAGTAGGCGGCGATGCGGTTAATCGTGTTGTACCGGAATTGTTCGGTTTTCCGGCCAGCTTCAAGACCGGCCAGTGTGCGCTTATCCAGTTTCAGTTCGGCGGCGACATCGGCCGGGTCTTTTGAGCCGCGTAATTCCACCAGCTTCAGGTGTTTGACGCGCATCTCTGGTGACAGTGGCATGCACAGAGTGTAGGGTTACCCGCCACTATTGGCAAGCGTGACTGTGTAGGTTCACCCGACATAACGGGGGAAGTCTACCCCCAGAAACAGGAGAAAGTTGACACTTCTGCACGCGGCACACACACTGTGTGCACACGGTGTCCCACGACGCTGTTCCGGTGCCAGGGCGCGCCCGCGAGGTTGTTTTATGCCGAAAAGTGCGCGATATCGAAATAGAGGGGCAGTCACGCAACGCCCCGCTGTCATTGCAAATGGGGTAGACCGGGGCCAGGCTTTACGCCACTGGCTCGATCTGCACAAGATGTCGATCAGCGCGTTCGCCGAAGCGATGGGTATCCACAGATCCACACTGAACGACTACCTCTCTGGCACCATCGATATCGCCTCTATCTCCCCGAAACGCGCCGCCGCGATGATTCTGGCTATGGGCGTCTACGACAAAGACGCCTGGGAGATCCTTGGGTTGGAGGGTGAGGCGCGCGAATCGTTCAAGACGTACCGTCCGGCGCCAGCTGGCCATGGCCCCAGCCAGTCGACCGACGAACCGATCACCCTGCCGACCCCACTGCTGGGCGAGCAGCCGCTCCCGGCCGGGGCAAAAATTTACCTGGACCCTGCCGCAACCGACAAGGTCCAGGTCATTCGATTGGAAGATGGGCGGTACTACAGCGTGACGGCCCTACTCCTCCAGCGTGCCGGTGGGATTCACCTGGGCGGCCTCGTGCGCGTGGATTTCTAACTGCTCAGCGCGGAACGCGACCATGCGCGTGGATCGGATGTAGTGCTCCGCCTGATCGCGGTGCTGCTCGGTCTCGAACTCAGCAGTGATTGACTCTGCACCATAAAGACGACGAAAGAAAAAACGTTGCGCCAGATCATCCGCCTCAGCGGGGGTGAGCGGCGTCAGCAGGGTAAATGGCATGAGTCACCTCGTACTGCACTTTAGGTGCTCTGCCAACAGGGCGCGTACCAAGCGCGTACCAAACAGGCGGTCAGTAACAGCGTGGGCAGTCGTCCTGAGTGGTCACCGTCCCTGAACCCACGATGGGCTGAGTGCAATCACTGATGATAAGGACTCGTGCTGCGGTCGCAAAACCCGAGAAAGCCAGCATCGCGACGGTGAGGGACATCCGTATGGTTTTCACATCTCAGAGTAAGAATTCTCAAGCTCATTTGCAAACACAGATTGCGCGTCCGGCGTGAGGAGCCCCCAGAGATGCCGGTACGTTTTTGCCCATGCCGCCGCGCTGGGATGGCCGTCCTCCACAGCGCCCCCGTGCAGCAATTCCGCGTACCGCAGTGAAACGCCGATATTGACCACGCCGGGAAAGCCCCGCAGCGCCTCCAGCAATCGACCCTTTTCCGACCGGCTGATCTCGATCTTCTCCTTGTGCCGGGCACCTTCCAGCACGAGGGCCCGGCCGGTCCGACCCGGCAGCTTGATCCGGTGAGGTCCTTCGATGACCGCCTGGCCCACCAACAGAGGCAGTTGGGCGAGGCCGGTGAATACCTCGGAGAACGGCCCGAGCGCCATGGTGACGTACAGGGCCGGGTCCGTTCTGAGGACCTCGTCGGCGACGAATCCGGCGTGTCTCAACCTCATCATGGCGCCGGAGAGTTCGACGAGGGCCTGATGAGCACTTTTCGCCTGCCGGTCCTCAAGTGCCGCGACGGCGCGGTACACACTCCACAGGACAGCCTGGGCTGGGGTGTTGGGCCGGGTCGGCCCCAGGATGGCCAGCACCGTATCGGACATGCCCTTGACGTTCAGCAGGCTCCGGCCTTCGATGATCCTGGCGTACCCCTCGAAGGGTCGGCCGCGCAGATCCCGTAGCTTCACACCAGCACACTGCTTGGCTTCGCGGTACGCCTCGGCCAGCCGGTGGTAGGGCAGGGCTGGATCGATCAGGGGATCATCCGCCAGCCGGGCAGGGGGCAGGTGCATCAGCGCGTGCAGGAATTCCCGCTGGGCGGCGTCTTGCGGGCCGTCGAGGGTTGGCATGCCGAGGGAGCGTAGGGCGTCTTCCGGCGCGCCCAGTTCCAGCAGTGCCTGCGCCCGGAGGCGCTGCGCCCAGCGCTGTGTGCGGTCAGAGAGGTCGGGCTGCATCATCAAGGCGTCGAGGCTGGGCAGGTCGAGGTCGCCGATGTGCTCCCGCGCGCGGTGCCAGTCGAACTGCATGGCCTGAACGCGCCGCCTGGTGCCGAGCGCGCGGCCGAGCGTGATGGCCGCGCGCAGGTGCTCGAGCGCTAGGTGCGGCCGGTCGAGGTTGAGCGCCGCAATGCCGATCATTGCGTGGGCGCGACTGGCGTCCTCCAACTCCAGCGCGTCGATACCGATCGGATCGGGCGTGGCCTTCAGCACCTCCTCGTAGGCGCGCTGCTCAATCCGGATCATTAAGCGCGTGCCGCGGGTGGGGACGGTCAGCAGCTGATCGAGTTCGTCCTCAAGCTGAAGCAGGGGATAGCTCGGGTCGTGCGCGAACAGGATCTGCACGCGGCGCAGTCGACCGAGTTCCGTGGTGGGCGCGACGGCCAGTGCGGCGAGACTCTCTGCGCGATCGCTCAGAAGGTCGTCGAACTGAGCTGGATTGTGCAGGGCATCCAGGAGCACGTCTTCGCCATTTTGCCGGACTGAGCGACTCCTTTCCGCGCAAATGTGTTTTGACGTTCGGTCATTCACAATAATGTCTGGTGAGCCGTCAGTGGGCATGCGCGCATTGTATGCATAATTTGCACACTGTGTCGGGCTACCGTACACTGTGTGCAAGCCAAAAGGCGTCCCCCACTCCATCCGCCGGCTAGCGAAATCAGGGAGTGGGGGAAACGGAGACAGGATGCACCACGCAGACCCCGCGCGCAAGGTCACGCCAACGCTCATCCCCACAGAGCAGCTTCCCACCGGTGCCCTCACCGGCGTGCTGATTGGCGGCGTCGCCGTCTACCGCACGAGTAGCACCTGGGTCGTCGACCCGGCCCACACCGCCGCCGCCTTCGCCCAGATCCGCGCGGATCTGCCCGCGCAGGACGGCGAGCACGTGCGCAGCGGCTACCTCGGCGCCGCCCGCTACAGCGGCCTGTTCACCGACCGGCAGGCCAACGCGCTGAGCGCCTACCTGCGCCCCCTGGTCGCCGCCGCCCGCCGCGCCACCCGGCCCGCCCGCGACGCCAAACGCCAGGCCCGCGCCGACCGCGCCCAGATCCTCGTCGATACCGCCTTCCCCGACCGGTGCGCGTGACCGCGCCGCTGCTCGGCAGCGGGTGGAACCCCACCGTCTGGTGCACCAACCCCCGCTGCCGCCGCCCCATCAGTCCCGACCTCACCCGCTGCCCGCACTGCCACGCCCAGCAGTCCCCCCGACAAGGAGCCCCGCGATGACGCACGCCCAGCCCGTCCAAGCCACCCCCGCCCTCCGCCTCACCGAGCTGACCCACAAGGCGCCAGCTAATACGACACCGGTCTGCGACGGCTGCCAGGTGGAGCCCGTCACGCACCCCGGCTACTGCGCCCGCTGCCGCCCCCTCACCAAGAGCGGCCAGGGCCTCGGCCGGGGCGCGATCGGCATCATCCTGGTCATGATCAGCAGCGGCGCCGAACCGCTCGCACTCGCGCTGCTCGGGATGCTGATCGGGGTCCTGCTGATGTCCTGGGGGGCCGCGCGCCTCGACGGCGTGCGCACCCCCGACCTGCTCGCCGCCCTCGCCGAGCAGCTCATCCTGCTCGCCGCCCGCGTCAAGGCCAGCAGCCTGTGAGCCGCCAGCAGGTCACCCACCGCGAGGCCACCGGCCTGATCCGCGCCCGCGCGCGCGCCCTGCAGCGCCCGCTGAGCACCCTGCGCGCCCAGGCGCAGGGCGGCGGCCTGATCACCCCCAGCGGCTACCTCACCCACTGCGGCGCCACGTACGACCTCACGCCCACCTGCGCCTGCGTGCGCCGCTGCACGCCAGAACTGCACTGCCGCGCCTGCCGCGGCACGGGGCAAGCGTGAGGGTCTGACCCGCAACGCCGAGCGCGTCGCGGCCCTGCTGGGCCGCACGCCCGGCCAGCCCTACACCGCCACCGAACTCAGCGAAGCCCTGGGCGGCCTCACCCGCGCGCAGTGCCGGTCCGCCGCGCAGCACCTGGTCCGCAGCGGCGCCGCACAGCAGCGCGTCAGCACCCGCGCCGCGGTCCGCCGACGCAGCGCGGAATACCTCGTGCCGGCTGTGCCTGCCCCCGAGGTGCCCCGTGACGCCTGCCCTGCCGCGAACAAGCCGTCACACGCTCGGTTCAGGTGAGGTGTGCCACGCCCGCCAGGCCGCGCTCCGTCCACCAGACCTCAATCCACGGTTCGCTCCGCTCAAAGGTCGTGAGCAGGAGCCGCTCCCCTCGGCTCTCCCGTGTGTCCCACGCTTCGTCCGGCCAGCCCCAGGCCCAACCCCCCAGCTGCGCGGTCACTCCGCCTGCCCACAGAGGGTGCGCGGACCGCAAGCGCTGATCCAGTCCGTCGAGTGTGGGATGCCGGTACGCGCCGATATCACTCCTGGCCAGCAGGGCTGCAGGGGTCTCGCCAAGAAGCTCCGCCATCCACGCCTGCAGTGCAGGCGTGCCAGAGCGGAACAGGGCATTGATGTGAGGCAATTCGATCCCTGGGTGAGCGTAGAGTGGCGTCCCGCCACTCATGTCGAGGGTTGCCTCAGGATTGTGCAGGAGAAGCGGCTCCACACTTTGCTCGTAAAGGCTCAGGCAGCCTGGGAGTGGCACGGGCAGCCGTCGCGCATCAATGCTGAGCCAATGGTCGAAAAAGGCGCCGTCCTCGAGGTCGTCCTCATCCGTGACGACCAATTCGGGCGGGAGAGGCACGCTCGGCGTCCCGCCCCAGAGGGCGACTGGCGCGCCCTCCCCGGAGGGCCGCAAAAACGTGACGGGGCGGGCCAGCCGCTGGGCTTGTCCCATCACATCGAGATGGGCGGGTAGGGCCAGGTCAGCGGACATGCCCTGAGTGTAGAGGAGCCGCCTTAAGCGGAGCGAGTTGATGGTGTCGTGACTCACCCCTGCGGCCCTGTTCTGTCCTCAGGCGCTTATGTGCTTCCAATGGTAGCAGCGTCCCGCTTAACGGCCTCAGCGGTCAGCGTCTCACCAGACGTTTCCAGCACGAAGGGAACCCCCAGCTCATGAAAGTGCGCGTGGCCGCACTCGATCTTCAAGTTCTCCGAGTTACGGAGTTTGGTCGAGTCCTTGGTGCTCTTGGTTTCGCAGACGAAGTACAGCTTCTCCTGCCCGGCGTCCTCGATCACGACCGCCCAGTCCGGCTCATAGTTGCCCAGCGGCGTGGGCACAACGAACCACTTGGGCAGTTTCACGAACAGCTTCACGTCTTCACGCCTATCCAAAGCCTGAGCGAATTGCAGCTCAACAGTGGAATCGTATGCGACAGCATCGTAGATTCCGTGTTGAACGTCCAGCGTCTTGCTGAGGTACGTTTCCAACTCGCCGCTCTCGAACTGCGTCATGTCGTAGTTCTCACCGATGCGCTCGTATTTGATGCCGTCCACCATTGCCCCCTGCAGGACGTACTTGATGCTGTGCAGGGCCATGTCCAAAAACTTCTGCGGGTTGAGCCTGAAGCTGTCCATGCGCCCGCTCTTTTCTAGAACGCTCACCAGCGTTGAACGGGTCAACTCCGTTTCGCGCTGCAGGTGACCTAGAACGTCCGGCATGAAGGGCGTGTAGCCTCGAATGGACGCCTCACCGCTACCGGTCAACGTCACTGAGCCGCCGTCCTTGAACGTGTCAATGCGACCCCGCTGCACACTGTAAGCGGGCGCATGAACAGCAGGTAGTTTGCGAATCTGCTCGGCGGCCTCCTCGATGAACTTCGGGGTGTTGAAGTTGACCTTGTAGCGCGTCTTGGGCTTAATTCGTTCCCACAGCGCCTGAAAGTCCTCGTCCAGCAGCACTTCTTTTTTGAACTTGATGGTGCGCCGCTCGCGGGCGTTCTTGGTGATTTCCCTGGTCGCCTTCTCGCCCGTGTCAGCCTCAATTTCCTGCTGCAAAGCCCCAGCAAAATCCTTGTAGGACTCGTTAGCGACGATCAGTAGGCGGTTCACCTGCTCATCAGTCGAACGCTCGCCGTTCTCACGCACCGGCAGCCGCAGCCCACGCCCGATCTCCTGACGCTTCTTCACGTCAGAGCGGCTCTCGTTCAGGGTGCAGATCTGAAACACATTGGGGTTGTCCCAGCCCTCGCGCAGAGCCGAGTGCGAGAAAATGAAGCGCAGAGGTTCGTCCAGAGACAGGAGCTTTTCCTTGTCCTGCATGATCTTCTCGTAGGCGTCTGCGTCTGCCTGCGAGTCGCCGCGCGTGTCCTTGGCGTTGCCGCTACGATCCTCCGCAAAGTACCCAGCGTGTACCTGATCAAGCGCGGGAAGCTTGAGTCCCCTAAAGCGCTCCTCCTGGCTCAGCTCGGTGTAAGCCTGCTCGAAAAACCGCTTGATCTTGGCATCCTCGCCCCGGTAGTTCGCCACGCGGTCAATGAAGAACAAAGACAGCACTTTCAGACGCTCTCCGGCGGGTAGCCGTGACAGGCGCAACTCGCGGCGCAGATGCTCGCGCACCGTCTCGAAGATCTGCGCCCGCATCAGGTCGTCCGGGTTCACGCCAATGGTCTGACCCGGCACCAGAAACTGACCGTTGCCGAACTCGATGCCGTCGTCTACAGAGATGTCCGTCACCGTAAAATCACGGTACACCTCGCGTCCACCAGACAATGCGAATAGGTCACTGTCCTTGCCGATAGTGACCGCCCTGCGCTTGATGCCAGGACTTCCCTTCAGATTTGCCCAGGTATCGATCTCCACCTTCGCCTTGACGGTGGCTTTGCCGGGCGTGACCGACACCAGCTTGATGTAAGGCTTGTTGAAATCCTCGGCGTCCAGCACGGACAGCACTTCAATCTGTTTGACCAGCCTCAGGTCATAGGCCTGCACCGGCCCCAGCTTATAGACGGTGTTGAAGGCTGTGCGGTGGGTCGCGGAATAGCGCATCAGCGCCGACGGGCGCATGCGGGCCAGACCGCGCCGGGCCTGATCACCCTCGAAGTTCTGCGGCTCGTCCACGATGACTACTGGACGCACCGCCTGAATAAAGTCGATGGGTGCCAGACCATTCAGATTGTCGTCCTGCCGGTACAGCAGGTTGCTGTCCTTGTCGAAGGCCGACACGTTGATAATCAGGATTTGAATGTCGCGGCTGCTGGCGAACTGCCGGAGTCTGGACACCTGGCGGGAGTCGTAAATCCAGAAATCCACCGGCACGGCCCCATACAGCAGCTTGAAGTGATCTTCGGTCAGGCGCAGGCTGGATAGGACACCTTCGCGGATGGCGATGGACGGCACGGCAATCACGAACTTGGTGAGGCCGTACTGCTTGTTGAGCTCGTAGATCGTCCGCAGATAGACGTAGGTTTTGCCCGTCCCTGTCTCCATTTCCACATTCAGGTTGAGTGTGACAGGCGGCTCGCCCTCAGTGACTGTCTCTATCAGAGCCTCACTCTGCGGCAGACCGTTCCGCTCCTGCACGGCCTGAATATTGGCGAGCAGGTCTTCTCCGGTCAGCGTAACCACGTTCCGCACACTGGGCAGCTCGAACAGCGCGTCGTCCGTGAGGGGAGCGCCCTGGTCCGACACTCCCGTCAACTGCCCTGCAAACACGTCCACGACGCTCTGCACAGCGTCCAATTGGTAGGTCTGGTTGGGGTCAAACTTGATCTTGACGGTCACTGCCTCACACCGTCCTGAACTGAATGCCGTGGTCGCGCATCTCGGAGACGATGTTCATCTTGACCGCATCGGGGTTTTCGGATTCGAAGGCCACGTCCAGGCACACCACCTGCTCGGGCTTGGGCGAATGGGTGAGCATGGCCCGCAAGGTGCCTTCGTGGATAGGCCGCGCCAGGCAGATCAACAGCTTGCCGCCCTGTACGCTGTACACATGCTGCCCGCCGATCCGCACCACCTCGTACCGGCTGGACAGCGGCAGGCCTGCCCGAAGCAGAATCTCGAACAGTTGATCCTCAGTGCTGCGGCCCTCCAGCACGTTCTGCTGCAAGGCCTTCATCATCTCCATCTGATCTTCGGCGTGGGGGTCGTACTGTTTGAAGTTGCTGGTATCCCAGCGGAAGGCCCGGAAGCCGAGGTCAAGCGCACCTTCCATGCCCAGCGAGCCATTCACGGCTGCCCTCTTGGCCTCTCCTACCTTCCGCACCCGCGCTCGCGTGACGCTAGTGATGGTGGGGTAGTTGGTGTTGTTGAGCGGTTCAGGGAGTTGGATGAGGATAAATCGACGATTGCCCCCATCCTTCATGTTTGCCTCGAATACGGCCTGCCCTGTGGTCCCCGAACCAGCAAAGAAGTCCAACACAATGTCGTCTTGCTTGGTTATTTGCTCAATTATTGTTTGTATTAGCACTACCGGCTTAGGAAAGTCAAAAGCCCTCTCTCCAAAGATTTCAGTTAAATCGCGTGTCCCATTGGTAGTAAAGCCCACCACATCATTGTCGAGAACCGAAGAGAATCCTGTGTTCTCGCGCTGAATATCCGCGAGAAATTTCTTTTCACGTGGCCGCCCCTCTGGTTTTGAGGGAAAGAGGATGCGACCTTCTGAAATCATTTGTCCCATGCGCTCTCGCGACTTTGACCAGCCCCTATTAGGATTTGGTGGATAGCAGATGCCCGTTGCCGGGTCAACAATGTCGTAATGCAGATTCGGACGCTGTTCAGCAGTCGCCAGACCTGAAAGATCAATACTTGCCCAGGGGCCACGGGGGTCATTGTCTGGATTGGTGTATTTGCTCTTATCTATCGATTCGCCCCTGAAAACAGAGCTGTCAGATCTGCCATAGCACAATAAATACTCATGATCAGTCGAAAAATTGTTCTCATTACGGTTATCTGCCCGCTGCCTCCGTTGCCAAATCAGGGTACCAATGTGATTCTCTGGCCCGAAAATCTCATCCATCACTAGGCGCAGGTTCGCTACTTCGTTGTCGTCAATGCTGATGAAAATCACACCGTCGTCGCGGAGCAGGCTTTTTGCCAGTTGCAGCCGGGGGTACATCATGTTGAGCCAGCGGCTATGCAGGCGTCCGCCGCTGCCCTGGTCGGTGGTGGTGGCGTTACCGTCCTCGTCTACCTGTCCACTGAAACGCCGGTAAGCGCGGGCACCGTCCCGGAAATCGTCGGGGTACACGAAGTCATTGCCCGTGTTGTACGGCGGGTCGATGTAAATCAGTTTGACCTGACGGTGATAGGCGTGCTGAAGGAGCTTGAGCACCTCCAGGTTGTCGCCTTCCAGAATCAGGTTCCCGGTGGTGTCGAACTCCAGGCTCTGTGCCCGGTCGGGGCGTAGGGTGGCCGTGGTGCCGTTCTGAAGGGCACGGACAGCATCGGCCCGGCCTGCCCAGGTGAGGCCGAAGCGTTCGCGGCTGGTGTCCACGCTCTCGCCCAGGAGTTCCTGGAGCTTGGGGAGGCTGAGTTTGCCATCGGCGAAGATTTCCGGGAACTGGGTTTTTAGAACCTCCAGCCGCTGCTGGAGCGGATTGGGGCTGATGGTGGGGAGTTTGGTCATGCTGGCAGGCAGTCTAGCGACTTACTCCGAAGTGGCGGCTTGTAAAGCCGCCACGCTAGGCGCTAGGCCCTTATGCAATACGCAGACAACACCCTTCCTGACCTCATAAACAGCGCTGAGCACATGTTGTTGCAACATATGCACGGCGGGGGGTGCCGACCTGAGCAAGAGCTGCGGGGGGCTTGGTGATGGGGCGGCAGAGGTCCATACGGCAACCATCGACAGCCGGAGCGGGAAGACGGCTGAAAGCGGCGGCGTGCGTGGCTTCGATCGCAACAAGAAGGTCAACGAGCGCAAGCTGCACATCCTGGTCGACCCCCTGCGATTGCTCATCCAGGCTGTGAAAAGCCAGTTCCCGACGCTGCGAAAGATCTGGGCGGATCAGGGTACACCGGCTAATTCAAACGCTGGGCCAGCCACGAGCTCAACGTGGATCTTGAGGAGGTGTACCCGTGGTGGCGCCCATTGAAGTGGTACGCCCCGGATCTTTTTGAGGCGCAAGTCATCGGTCCAGAGGCGTTCCACGTGCTGCTCAGACGTTGGGGTGTGGAGGGTTCCTGCGGCTGGATGGGCCGAAACTGTCGGTAAGCCAATGACGTTGAGACGCTCCCGAAACAACAGAGACGTGGTGTTCCCTCGCCACGAGCCGCCTTGTTTTGCGTCGCCTGATGGCCCTTTGATGTCCGTCGAATGAATTCCAAAACGCACTGTGGTGCCCTGCGCACTTGATGTGTAAAAGCTCACGCACTGGTCTGGGTGTGGTTTGTTCTGCCTTGCTGCACACACGGCACACACCACCCTATCCGCATAAATTGACATCATAAGAGTATGGAAACCACCTTCCCTGTTCACGACCGCCACGCCCACGTCCGCACCGCGCTCAGCGACCCGCTGGTCCGCGCCCCCCTGGGCCTGAAGCGGCAGCCCGGCGATCAGGCCCGCGCCAAGCGCCTGCTGCGCGAGGTTCGCGCCGCGTACGCCCTGACGCACCACCACCTCGCGGCGATCTGCACCGTGCAGCCCGCCCATCAGCCCGTGGTCCGCGAGGTCGTCGGCGGGGCGCGCCGGTTCATCCTCGAACAGAACCTGCAGGAGGCTCTGGCGCTGGCCGCGCGGGTGAAGACCCTGCCGCTGACCCGCGCCGGCGTCAAGGCCCGCCTCGAAGCGCTGGACAACGTGGCGGTCGCGCAGGAGGCCGCGGAGATCCTGGACAGCAACCCCATCGCCACGACGCTGCCGGAGCTGATGCGGGAGGTACAGCTGCTCTGCCCCGCGGCCGTGCAGGTGTCGGTCAACTGGACGTCCCAGGCCCCGGTGACGCCGGTGCTGGTGCGCTGGGTGCGCGCCCTCCGGTCCATCGAGCTGCTGGCGGGGGGCGTGCCGATCGGCACGGTCCGGTACTGAGGTTCATCGTGGGGGCGGGCCGGGGGCAGCTGCTGCCCGGCCCGCCCCCACACACGTTCGACACACCACGCATCCCGCATTTAACGGCATCATAAAACCATGATTCCAGCCCTCGAATCCGACCTGCACCGCCTGCTCGTCGCCGCCCGCGACTTCGACTTCAACGCCTGGGTGGACACCCTGCGCCAGCGTGACCGTCACCTGATCGTGCTGCACACCCTGATCGCCTCGGTCGGCAACGGCGGGTTTGCCCAGTGGGTCGGCTGGGGCTACCGCGACCACCAGGAGGCCGTCCTGCGCGTGGCGCTGGCCCGCTTCGCCGAGCACTGCCCCGAGCAGCGCGCGGCCGTGACCGAGATCCTGGCCCTGATCGACCAGACCCACCGCTTCGCCCCGCCCTCGCTCCACCTGCTGTCCGACGATCAGGCCGATGACCTGGCCACGCTCGACGACCGGTTCTATGCCCTCGCCGACCACCTCCGCGCCGCGCTGGGGGAGTACCTGCTGCGCTGGCCGTGACGCCCTAGATGCCAGTTAAAACTCCCGTCTGTGCTCACGTATCGCAGGAACAGCGGACAGCAAGCGACCAGATGCAGGACATAGGCAGGGGGCCTGCACGTTTCTCAACCCATCAGGGTTCATGTCAATCTGCCCTATGGGCACCGATATCCTGGAGCATTACGAGCGCTTTCAGAACGGCCATTGGGAAGCGGTCGATTTCCTTCAACGTGGTGAAGGGCCATCCTCGTCCCGTCTTGCCTTCATTGATCGGAATTACAACTTGTTTGGCATCCTCTCCAACGTTCGTTCGGTTTACACGGTAGCCCCCATCGCCCGTTCCCGCGGTTTGCCGACAGATGTCAGTTCGACTGTTGCCGCGCGCTGGGCCGCCGTCGCGTATGACGATAGCCTCTTCGGCTTGTCCTGGGTCGGGCTGGATGAACTGCTGGCCTTTGATTGGGAGCAGACCATCTCCAGTGAACTCAAAGAGTATCCACCGCTGATCTGTCGAGAGGCTGCAGGACGCTTTTATCAGGACACGCTGCCGTACCTCCGGGCACAGGTCGATGATCCAGCACATCTTCGAATCGTGTTCTGGTTTGGTTGAGCAGGGTCACGTTAGACCCTCAGCATGGTTGGCCAACAGAAAAACGTGAGGCGTAGAGCATGCCAGGACGAAGGTGAGGGGCGTCAAGCGGAACCGCGGACCGCAGCGCGATCTGCAAGACATCGTGCGGGTGTCGGCTCCGGGTTTTCATCGCAGAAATACCTTACTGGAGCCGACTTTTTTCATGTCCTCACGAGTGTTGAAGGGTAGTCAGAACGCCTCCCCTCATCCGCACCGGCCCGACCTTCTGGGGTGGGCCGGTGTCCTGTTGCCCCACACGCCTCATGCGCAGGGCATGGTGCCCCTGCGGCGTTCCAGGGGCGACTGTTAGGCGCGGGGTGGTCTGGCGGGCCCTTTCCGGCCCTGCGGCGCGCGTTGTGGTCTCCGGCGCCCCTGCCGCGGTCCCCGACAGGGGCGTGCCCACACATCATTCCGGACCTGCAACGGGGAAAGCGTGCACGGCAGCGGCTTTTTGCCACACACGTTTGCCACACCACGCCCCCGCATATTCTGACATCATAGATCTATGAACGAAGCCATCAAGACCGCCCTCGCCGAAGCCCTCACCGCCGTTGAAGAAGCCGAAACCGCCGCCCAGGCTGGCCAGTTCGACGAAGCCCGCGCCCTGCTCGACGTGGTCGAGGCCGGACTGAGCGCTGGCGAGACCCGCAACCCCGCCCTGATGAACCGCCGCCTGAAGATCATCCGCACCCAGGCCCGCGTCGAGGCCCTGCTGCCCGCCGCCGAGCCCACCACCGCCCCCGTGGTCGAGGCCGCCCAGCCCGAAGCGGAAACGCCCGTGCAGGACGCCGCCCAGCCCGGCGCCACCGACGAGGCCGAGCCCGCCGCCGAGCAGGACGCCGAGCCCGCCCCCGCGCCGGTCGTGCTGCCCGAGCTGCCCCCCGTCGCCCAGGCCGACGCCCCCGCCAAGGTCCGCGGCGTGGCCCCCGCGCACGTCCTGCCGGACGACGGCTGGGACCGCGTCGCAGCGGCGCTGCGCGCCCAGGGCACCGACGTGGAGGCCTGTGAGGCCGACGCGGCCCGCCACAAGCGCCTGCAGGGCGAGGCTGAGGAGAAGCGCGACAGCTGGCGCGCCCGCGTCGAGGAGCGGTTCGCCCTGCAGGCCCAGCTGGAGGTGTGCGCCCTGCGCGGCGACTACGCCGGGGCGAACGCCGCGTGGGACCGCCTGTTCGATGTCGTGACCGCGATCCGCAGCCGCGAGGGGGCCGCGCGCCGCCGTGGGCTGCCCGAGGCCGCCGATATGCGCCCGGTGTTCGAGGCGGCCAACGAGGACAGCAAGCAGGTCCGCGTGTGGGCGCGCGGCCCGAAGGGCACCGCTGCGGCCTGAGCCTCTCCCCTGCCCCTGCGCCCCGGTCCGGCGCGGGGGTTTTTCGCGGCCCACACACGCTTGACACACTAAACTGTCCGCATAATCTGGCATCATTAGGCCATGAACGAAACGCTGACCCTCGCCGACCTCCGCGCGGCACTCGCTGCCTTCCCCGCCACCGCCCCGGTGAGCCTGCTGTTCCCGCCCAGCGTGACGGTCCGCGCCTTCCAGCTGGTCGTCACCGAGCAGGCCGCGGCGCTCGTGGCGGTGCCGGACAACCACTGCTGGGACGCGACGGTGGCCGACGTCCTGGCCGAAATCGCCAACGAGGAGTTCGGCCTGCCCTGCCCCCCCTACGCCCTGCCGGTGTACCTGCAGGCCCTCGACGGCGGCGTGTTCGGGGTGAAGGTCGAGGACGTCGCGGTCCTCAGCGCCTCGCCCCTGCAGTTCTGACCCGCCCCAGCCTGCGCCCCTCGCACCGGGGGCGCGGTTTTCTGGCGCCCACACACGATCAACACACCATCATACCCGCATATTTTGGCATCATATAATCATGATGAACCCCTGCAGCTACGCCTTCCACGACCTGACCGCCCCCGACGCCTTCGCCGAAATCAGCGCCGAGATCCACGTCGAACTCATCCCGGAGCCCGGCGCGGTTCGCGCCGTCGCGTACTGCGGCCGCGAGCAGATCTGCGCCGTGACCCGCCTCACCGCCGACGCCGCAACCGAGGACGTGCTGGAGGACGCCGAGTACGACCTGCGCGCCGCCATCAGCGAAGCCTGCGCCTGACCCCCGCCCCCGCGCGGCCCCGCTCCAGGGGCATCCCCCCACCGCCCCGCTCCCCCGCCCCCGGAGGCCCATCATGTCCATCCTGTTCCCTGTCCTGACCCCCTACGCCGGTTCGTTCTGCGCCGCTGCCGGCGAGCCTCTGCGCGGCACGACCGTCACCCACGAGCGCGGCGGCGAGGTTGCTTACCTGATCGGCGCAACCAGCCACCGCGCCTCGCGCCTGGCCGTCCTGGTCCCGCTGGGGCTGCCCCGCGCCCAGGTGGACGCAGCGCTGCGGGCCAGCCTGAACGGCGCCCTCCCGGGCCTCGGCAGCGCGCCGGACGCGCTGGAGCCCATGGCCCACCTGCTGCGGTTCTGCGCTTCGAACGGGGAGGCGGGCGACCTGCTGGGCGTGCAGGTGGTCCAGGGCCGCGTGAAGCTGACCCTGACGCCCTTCACCGTTCAGTCGCAGCGGCTGGTGGCCGGGCTGGAGCCTGGGGCGCGCGGGCAGTTGCTGACGCTGCTCGGCACACACGATGGACACACCACCTATCCCGCATAATCCGGCATCATAGACCCATGCCCGATGCCCTGACTGTCCGCGCCCTGATCAAAGCCCTGCAGGCCCTCGACGACCGCGGCCTCGGCCACGCCCCGGTTCTGCTCGCCCCCACCCGCGACGGCGCCGACCACGGCGTCGCCGGGCAGCCCGAGGAAGGCCTGGCCGAATGGGCCGGGTACGGCCCGCAGCTCGACGGCTGGGCGGCCGCCGTCGTGATCACCCTCGCCTGACCCGCCCGCCCCGGCTCCGGCCGGGGCACCCCCATCCCGGAGGTCCTGATGACTGTCCCCCCTGCCCCTCAGCCCCCGCTCGCGCAGCAGCTCGCCTTCACCGGCCCACTCGAAGGCGCGGTGGCGCACGTCCTGCGCTTCACCGACCCGGAGGCCGGCACGCCCACCCTGCTACTGTCCACGTCCGCCGACCTGGGGCAGCCCGTGACCGTGCACGTGACCCGCTACGCCACCGACGACCTGGAGGTGACCGGCAGCCACCACGGGCAGCCCGCGCACCTCGGGTTCTTCACCGTGCCCGGCCTGCGCGACCGCTGGCAGGCCGAACTGGACGCCGCCGCCCAGGCCCGGCGCCAGGAGGACCTGCTGCGCCAGCCTTGGACGTTCGTGCACCCCCTGACCCCCTGACCAAGTTTCGCATCAACAGTTCAGAGCGTGCTGAACAGCGGTCGCGCACGCAGGCCTGTGCTGGCATTCCGGGCAGGTGTACTCGGTCATCCCGGCAGTGAATGCTCACATGGCCCGTATTCAACATCACCGCAACATAATCCCGCTCGATATGCCTCACTTGAACTCAAATTCGACCGGCTCAGACACGGCATTCCCCGCATAATCGAACACACTGAATTCCAGCTCGAACTCACCCTTCGGCAGCTCCTGCTGCTCCGCACCGAGCTCCGACAGGCTCTCATCCCTGATCTTCAGCACCGCCTGCTGTAAGGCGAAATCAAACTCGTCCGTCTTCGCATCGTAGGTCCGCAGGTAGAACTGCAATGTACCCCCCGCCTCCACATCAATCCCGATCGGGGAGTCCCCGCTGTTGTCGAGTACCCCAATCACCTCGCCGTCTTCATTGAACTCCACCATCACGTCGAACGGGTCCTCACCAGGAGCTGTGTACTGCGCATACGCCGTCAGAAATTCATCGTCTGGTTCTGCGTGATCCGCCGTGACATACGTGCTGTGCACACCGTCCGTCATGGTCCAAGCCTGAGGCATCCAGTCGAACTCGTACTCCCCGCCGACCAGACGCGTGTAATACACGTCGCCGTAATCGAAGTACGCGTCCGGCCCGTCCTTCTGGTACAGACTGGCCATCGCGGCGTACACGTCCGCCCCGGCAGCCCCGAATTCGAAGTGGGCACTGCCGTCCTTGTTGACGCCCGTCATGGCCGCGTTCTTCAACTGGGGTGGTGTGGTATCTCCCTGCACGGCTGCCGTCCACGCGCGCTGTAGTCCCACCCATCCGGTACCCGCATTCATGGGCAGCGCCGCATACCGCTGCAGGGTCCCGACGTCCGGCACAGTGTTCTGATGAGTCGGGAAATACACCGATAGCGCTGACGCTGCCAGGCGCTTCTGCCCAACCGATTTGGCCACGACCAGTTGCTTGATGGCGGCGGAAAGGGCCGCCGCCTGCCCCTTGAGCGTCGCGTCCGGCGTGTACTGCCCGACCCTATCCGCGAAGTGTCCCAGATCAACGTAGGGACGGGTGGTACCGGGGCGCCCAACGTTGCTGAAGTCATACTGAATGGCCTCTCCACGGGCGCGCCAGAGGTACCCGGCTGACTGGGGCGAGGCAAACGCCCTGGTCAGGCTGGTCGCGAACGTGGAGAGGGCGGCCTGCGCGGCGGGCCAGCGACTCGTGTCGTACGCCGCATGAACACCGTACAGTTGATCACTCGGGCTGGATCGGTGCTGCGCTTCCCAGAACTTGACTTCCTGCGCGCCGAAGGTGGTCATGTCCTGCTCAGGCGTACGGTCGAGGGCCTGCAGGGTCGGTGCGTAGTTCCAGCCGTCCCCGTAGTCGATTTCCGCATCGGCGATGTACAAGCGGGTCAGGGGCGCAAACTGCGCGACGAGTTCTGCGCCGCCCATCAGGCAGGTATCGAAAGCGAGGAAGTCCAGGCGTTGGATACCCAGGATCTGCAGACTCTGGCCCGTAGCGCGGCTGAACGATTCGGGCGTGAGGCGACCTGGCTGATCTTCGGACACGCCGGGGCCGTGGGTATCTCCGCCGAAGCCGCCGTCCCACTGTCCGCCGTGGTCCCACATGATCAGCCCGTGGTGCGCGGACGGGTAAGCCGCGTAGGCCCAGGTGAGGAAGGACGCGACGTTCTGCGGATCGTCACTGTTGAGTTCAGGAAGACGCTGGACGGGAACGCGCTTGCCGTTCTCAATGACGCCACGCTCCACGCCGGGGCTGGCGCCACCTTCGTCATCGTTCCGGTCAAGCTGATAGACCAAGCGAACGTTCTTGAGCGGCCCGGCCGAGGCCATTTCTTCCAAATCGGTCAGGGCACTGGCGTCGAGGTTGTGATCCGCGTCGAGATAGACGGCGACCGTCCACGGAACCGGAGTCTGCTGCGCGGCGGCAGAAGTGAGGTACAGGGCAGCGCTCAGCATCAGGAGTGAAACCAGTTTCATTGCTGCCGTCATATCAGGTGTCCAGCAACGAGACGATCAGGCTTAGCGAAGCCCCCGCCGGGGGTAGCTCCAGCGGAGGCATGATGCGCAACCCTGAATCTGGTCAGTCGCGGCGGCGCAGGCGGGTGGGCAGCTCCGCGATGATCCGTTCACGGCCCTCCGGCGTCAGGAGCTCCTCGAGCAGCAGCTCCACGACGTGGTGATGCTCGATCGGCCAGCCCTGCGCCTTCAATCCGAACACCAGCTGGTCGAGGGCCAGCTTGTACTTCGGCTGCACGCGGGTGCCCAGGTTCGGGTTCTTCCCGCCGCTGCGGCTGGCCGTGCCGCCGTCCCAGGCGGGCAGATCCAGGCCGCCGGTGGTCGGGGCGGGTGCCGGTGCCGGAGCGGCCTTCGCCGGGGCCTTCCGGGTCGTCTTGGGCCGGGCCGGGCTGGGCTGCTGGGCCGCCTCGACACCGGCCGCCGGGCCGCTGGGCTGCTCGACGCTGCCCTCCTCGGTGGCCAGGCCCTTGCGCAGGGCGTCCAGACCGCCCAGCAGTCCGCCGCGCTTGCCGGTCATGCCCGCGCCCCGATCCGCGCTTCGAGCTCGCGGGTCACCTCGATGTAGTCCTGCCAGCAGCTGCGCGCCAGTTTGTTGCCGCGGACGTCTCGCACCAGCACGCCCTCGTTTGCCGCGTCGACGAACGCGTCGCTCTGCCGGATCTTGCCTTCGAGCAGGGGCATGTTCAGGCTGGTGATCGCCTCGCGGCCCTCGCCCACGCGGACCTTCTTGACGCGGGTGAGCATCACGGTGAACTGATCGTCGGTCACGCCGTGCTCGCGCAGGACGTTCACGGTCTGCTGCGCGCCGTCGATGCTGGGGATGTCCGCCTGCACCGGCAGGACCAGCTGGTGGCAGGCCTGCGCCAGTTCGACCAGTTCCACGGTCTCGGGGCCGCCGCGGCTGTCGATGATCACGACGTCGTAGTCGGCGGCGCGGGCGAGGCTGCGCTCGCTGCCGACCGTGAAGGGCAGGTGTCCGCGCGCCGCCCAGGTGGTGGCGGTGCGGATGCGGTCGCCGTCCGCCAGCAGGACTGTCTTGCCCTGCTCGGCGAAGCGCCCGGCGATGTGCACGGCGCTGGTGGTCTTGCCCACGCCGCCCTTGAGGCTGGCCATGCCGATGAGGATGGGACCGCGACTCACACGCGCTCCGGGATGCACTGTGCCTCGGAAAACTCGGGTATCACGCGGCCACGGTAGCACGCCTGAATGCCGTCCTGCACTCGTGTGAGCACGCTCACGCGCTCCCGCTGCGGCCCTTGCGCGGCGTGCGCCAGACCGGCTGGAGTTCCCGCAGCCCCAGGGCGCGCAGCACCTCCAGGCCGTTGGTGGTGAGCAGGCTGGTCTTGCCGGTGAGGAACTTGGTGGCGGCGGCCCGCAGGGTGTGGTCCGGCGGAGGCGGCTCGCGGTCCAGGTCGGCCAGTCCGGCGCGGCGGGCGAGGTCCTCGCGGGTCATGCCGATGTCCACGGCCCGGCGGGCGGCGGCGTAGGTCAGGCGGCCGCGGATCGAGGTGTCGGTGCCCAGGCGCAGGTCGGTCGCGGCGCTGAGGTTCGCGGCGCGGGCGCTGGGCGGCACATCGACAGGTCCCCAGACGGGGCGGAGTTCCTGCAGGCCGAGCACGTCGAGCAGTTTCAGGCCGCCCTTCGCGAGCAGGCCCAGGCGGCGGCCGTCGAGCATGCGGGCGATGTCGCTGAGCTGCTGGCTGGTGGGTTCGGGGGTGTCGTGGACGCGGCGGGCGAGGTCGTCGCGGCTCAGGCCGAGGGCGGCGGCGCGTTCACGGGCGGCGGTGGCCAGGGCGGTGAGGAGTTGCTCGCGGTCCGGGGGGATGGGCGGGGTGGGCGTGGCGGGAGGCGTCATAGAGAGCATCATGCCCACAGCCCCGCATAAAAAGCAAACTTACACAGGCGGAGCACACCTGTTTTTAGCGTCCCAGAGCAAGAATCAGTCATGAGAAATGCGGATATTTCCCGAGACAGACGCGACGAGTTGACCGGGCTGGAGTTCACGGCGGTGTTGCCGGGCGGGACGGAGGTGCCGGCCCGGGTGATCGGTGCGGAGCGGGACTGGCCGTTGATCTGGGTGCAGGGGTTCGAGCCGGCCGAGTACGCCTGGGTGACGCCACCGCGCTTCGCCGGGCTGGGGTGCCGCTTCCCGTTCGAGCCGCCCACTCACAGGTTCCACACACCATCCCGTCCGCATAAAACGGCATCATAAGAGACAAGAAAAGGGCGCGGGTCCTCCGCCAAGATTCGCCGCGCCCAACCCCACCCCCGTCAAAGGAGCAAGGCCATGCATAACGATACCAAACCCCGCAATATCAGCCGCACCTGGACCGTCAGCCTCTACGGCCGCTACGAATCGGGCAGCGCCAAGGTCAAGCTGGGCACCCACACCGTCACCCTCTCCGCGGACGGCCGCGGCGACCGCTGCGCCAGCATCGACGGCCAGTCCGCCACCGTGGCCGCCGCCAACGCCCTGCTCAACAGCGGCAAGCGCGACGGCACGGTCAAGCTGGAGCGCGAGGTCCGCATCGGCCTGCCCAAACCCGCCGCCAGCCGCCTGCACCGCGACCTCGCCCTGATGGGCATCCTCGCCGGGAACCACTACGCCGTGGCGACCGCCGCGCTGGGCCGCGTGATCAGCAGCCTCACCGAAGTCCAGCCCCACGAGGCCGAGTCGGTCCGCCTGCACGCCAGCCGCCTCGCGCAGGGCCTCGCGTGAGCGGGCGCTGGGCGCACCTGCACCCCGTGCAGCGCAACTACGCCCTGGCCCGCGAGGAGGTCAGGCGGGTGGCGGTCGACGTGGCGTTCGTGCAGGACCTGATCACCCTGCGCCTCGATCACGGGGAATGCACCGAGGACCAGTGGGCGGCGCTGATGGACCAGGCGGACGACGAGCTGGGCCTGACCGCTGCCCGCGCGGCCCGGGACGCGGCGCTCGACGCCCTCCTGGTCTGGGGCCGCGACCATACCGAGCAGCTGGTGGCCCGGTTCCGGCGGCGCTTCACCGCGGCGGACGTGGCCGCGATGGACCGGATCTTCGACGTGTTCACGCGCCGGCGCGAGCTGGGGGAGATGCTGCTGCGGCTGCCGGTGGAGCCGTGACGATGGACCTGGTCGCCACGGGCAGCCGCCTGGGTGCTGCGTCGGCGCACATGGGGGTCTTGGTGGGCCCCCGGGTGCGGGGACTGGCGCCACACGGGGGCCCGCTGGAGCGTGCCTCTGGTCAGGTGAACAGCATGCGGCGGAGAGAGGCCAGGGACTACCTGCGTTCTACGAGCATCAAGGCATTGCCGTCCACATCCATCACCCGAAGCGCGCGTAAACCTGGATGTACATCCATGATCTCATCGGCCTGCCCCCCCAGTGCAAGCACGCGTTCGCGGGCCACACCCAGATCTGTCGTCACGAATGAGCAGATGGGATGTGGGGCCGGGGCGAAGCTGAAATGCGGGTCATTGGCGTGGGCATCGAGGGTGATCCATGGGCGCTCATGAGTCGCATTCAACGTGTAGTAGTGCCGGTCCAGCGCTTGTTCATCCAATGGGAGGTCGAGCAAGGCGGAGTACCACTTCGCTGAGCGTTCGAGGTCGCGCACGTGAATGAAGAGGCCGTCGAGGATGGCTGTAGGTACGGTGGCCTGGGTCACGACCGCACTGTAGTCGAGCGTGGGTGGGCACAGTCGGGGACAGGCCTCACGTCCGATGCCGAGCTACCAGTTGTGCGTGAGCCGTCCAGAGCGAACTTCATACTCTATGCGGCCTGAGTCCCCCCGCCCCCTGCTGCCGGGCCCGCGCGTCATGCCGGGTCCGGCAGCCTTTTGTGCGGCCCTGACACACAAACGACACACTACGCCGCCCGCATAAAATGGCATCATATATCCATGAGCGAGATTCTCTCCCCCACCGGCCGCCGCACCATCATCAACGCCCTGATCACCCTCCCCTGCGCGGCCTTCGCCTGGGACTGGCAGGCGCCCGTGCAGGTGCGCGCCGCCGACCTCGACGTGGCCATGACCGTCGCCCCCGAGGGCATCTCCGCGTTCCTCGCCGCCGACCACTGCCAGAGCCGCTTCGGGTACCGCGTCACCCTGCACACCGACGAGACCGGCCTGCGCATCGTCGAAGCCAGCAGCACGCCCGGCGACCAGCTCGAACCCCACGCCTACCTGCTGGAGGCCTGGCGCGTTGCGCCGCAGTGGTGCGAAGCGGCCGCGCAACGCGCCGGCGTCCCCAGCTGGGCCGACCTCGTGCACGGCCTGAAGTTCAAGCCCGTGAAGCACCTCACCCGCCACCTCGGCCTGTGCGCCACCCTGCCCAGCTTCGACAGCGTCACCCTCTCCGGCGCGACCGACGGCCTCCCCACCAGCCTCGTGGACTTCGACGTCGCCTTCAACCGTGAACACCTGTCCGTGCGGAACGGCCGCGCCGCCTGAAGCCTCCTCCGCCGCCCCGCGCGACCAGCCGGGGCGGCCGCTGCCCCCCAAGGAGTCCCCATGCCCAGCTACCGCAACGCGACCGTCCACGCCCCCGACCCCTACGTGACGGACGGCACCGTCTTTTTCATGTCCGCTGAAGGTGAGTGCCTGCACCTGCCCGCCACGCCCGCCGCCGTCACCCAGCTCGCCGAGGCCCGCCGGGAGCCCGGCCACGTGACCGTGTTCGTCGAGGGCGGCATGATCACCGGCGCGCTGTCCCTGCCCGGCCGGACGCCCACCGACTACGTGTTCCTGCAGGCCGCCTACAGCGTGGCGTTCTCCGCCCTGCAGCTGTTCTCCAGCACGGAGGTGCGCGGCGCCACCTGGGCCGAGATCAGCCGGCAGTTCATGCCGTTCCAGGCGGTCCGCGACGCGCAGGGCGACCGCCTGGTGGGCACCACCCGGGACGGCCGCGTGACCGCGGTCCTGGATGACGGGCAGGGCCGCCTGCCGACCAGCACCCGCCGCTTCCGCCTCCAGGTGCAGGGCGCGCGCGCCAACTTCTGGGGCTGGTTCCTGGACGGCCGCTACTACCCCCGGCACGAGGAGGCCAAGGCGCAGGCGTTCGCGGCCGCGATGACCACGCTCAGCGATCCGGGCACCGAGGTGCGCCTCGCCCGGTTGGAGGACGCCCTGGCCCGCCTGCTCCCGGATCTGCGCCACCTGCTGCGCGTCCTCGAAGCCGAAGCCGCCGGGAAGCCCGAGGTGCGCGACGCCCTGCAGGCGGTCGGTCGCGGCGCGCTGCTGGTCGACGCGGCCGTCTCGCAGGCCAGCGTGGCGCGGCGCCTGCTGCCCCAGACCCCTCCGGCCATCGCGCCCGCCGCAGAGCCCGTCACGGAATAACCCCCGGGCGCCCCTCGAGCACTCAACCACTGAAGCGCCGGGCCTCCCGATCAGGAGGCCCGGCGCGCTGCGCTCGGCCGCGTTACAGGGTGTCTTTCAGGGTGCTGGCGACCTTGAAGGCGACCTTCTTACCTGCCGGGATCTGGATCTTCTCGCTGGTGCCGGGGCGCACGCCGGTGCGGGCGGCGGTCGGGCGGACGCTCAGGGTACCCAGGCCGGGCAGGCCCACGCTCTGGCCGTTTTTCAGGCCGTCCACGATGCCGTCCACCAGGGTGTCGAAGGCGTCACCAGCCTGCTTTTTGGTCAGGCCGGTCTTGTCGGCGATCTGATCCACCAGCTCGGTCTTGGCGATCTTCGAGGTCGGGGACTTGGTGGCGGATTTTGCAGCGGCGGGCTTGCGGGTGGGGGTTTTTGTCATGTCCGCATCCTGCGGCCTGTCCTGCACGCGCCGCAAGGCACTTTGTTCAGCGCCGGACAATCTCAGCCCGCGTGTGCCACGCGCCCCTGCCGCTGCGCTCGGAGCGGGCCGCCCGGGCCGCCCGGCGCTCAGCAGCCCAGGCAGGGGTCGCTGAGCTGCACGCTGATGCACTCCGGGCAGAGCTGGAGCGCGCGGCCCGTGCCGGTCACGCCCAGCGCCGCCAGCATCAGCGCGGCACCCAGCAGGAGGCGGCGGGCGGGGCTGGCCACGGTCAGGGTCATGCCCGCAGCGTACCCAATCAGCGCCGCAGGTCCAGCTGCCACTGCAGCGGCCCGGCCCCTGCGGTGCCGGTCACGCGGGTCGGCGTGACGTGCGCCTTCATGGTGCCCCACGCCGCGCCGTTGGCGTCGATCAGGTCACCGGAGAGGTACGTGCCGGTGCTCTCCGGCACCACCTCGCCCCGCATCCAGAACGTCCCTAGCGACGTGACTAGCACGACCCGCCGCGGACTGCCCAACAGGTCCACCTCCAGCGTTAGGTCGGCGCTGCCGACCGGGCTGGTCCCGGCTCCCCGGAACGTGCCGTTGGTCAGGGCGCTCGCGACCGGCGCAGCGGCGGCCCCCTGCCCGTTCTGGCCCAGCAGGGACGGCAGAACGTAGAGGCCGCCGCCGATCAGCAGGCCGGTGAGCAGCACCCCGCCCCAGGTGCCGGCCGAGCGGTTCGGCGCGGCCGCGACCGGCACTGCTGCCGGCAGGCCGGCCACTGCGGGCGCCGCTGGCCGAAGGAACGCGCGGCGAATCGCGGCCTTCTCCGCGGCGTGGCGGATCTCGTTGATCACCAGGAGCACACCCAGGCCGATCAGGGCATAGAGCAACTGGTAGGGGTGGTCCTGCACGAAGCGCGCGACGTCCGTCATGCGCGCAGGGTACCCGCGCCCAGGCCCGCGCCCCTGCTCATCTGCGCGCCGCCCCCGGTGGGGACCTCAGTCCTCGGTGGGCCAGTCCTCCGGGCAGGGCTGTACGAACGCCACGTCCAGCCAGTACTCCGCGTCGTCCACGCTGCGGCCGTCCGTGATCAGGTCGTCGCGCCAGGCGCTCCATCTTGATGCACCTGGGCGTGCGCGCGGGGTCCTTGAGGGCTGAGTCCCAGCGTTCTCCGGCGGCGGCGCGGGGGACGTTGACGGCCGCACGGCGTTGCGCTGATCGGCTCCGCTGATGTATGCGGCGAGCCCGCCACGTCGCAGTGCCATCAGGACGTGGCTCAGTTCCTGCGTGCCCTAGAGAATGGGTCAATCTGCGCTCAGTCGTTGGTCCGGCCAGTGACGCTCAGGCGGCGACTTTCACCCCGTGGGCTGCTTGCCACTGGCGAGGCCAGCGTCAGGCATTCTTGCCGCCCCTTCTCGCTCTCGGCGACAACACGGGCGTCACATGCCAGCGCTTGCCACCTCATGAAAAAGCCCCGCCGAAGCGGGGCACCATTCACGACAGGTGATCAGATCAGTCGAACGCGTGAGCGGGTGTCCTGCATGCCCAGCGGAATCACACTCGGTCCGGCGGGACCCTGAGGCCCCTGGGGGCCCTGCGGTCCCACTGGCCCCTGCGGACCCTGAGGCCCTTGAGGCCCTGCCGGACCCTGCGGACCTGTCGCTCCCGTCGGTCCAGCGGGACCCTGCGGCCCAATCGGACCCGTCGCGCCTTGCGGGCCAGCGGGACCCTGAGCACCCGTCAGGCCCGTGTCACCCTTCGCTCCCGTGGCGCCGACCGGACCCTGCGGCCCAACCGCACCCGTCGCGCCTTGCGGCCCAGTAGGACCCTGAGGCCCAGTCAGCCCGGTGTCCCCCTTCGCTCCAGCCGGACCGGTCGCTCCGATTGGGCCCTGTGGTCCTGGGGCACCCGTGTTGCCTGTGGCCCCCACTGGCCCTTGAGGGCCAGTCAGTCCCGTGTCGCCCTTCACGCCTGTGGGGCCGACAGGACCCTGCGGACCAGCAGCGCCCGTGTCACCTTTCGCACCCGTGTCGCCAGCTGGGCCCACAGCGCCCACCGGGCCTTGAGGCCCCGCTGCACCCGTGTCGCCTTTCGCACCCGTGGCACCGGCAGGGCCTTGCGCGCCCGTCAGCCCGGTATCCCCCTTCGCGCCCGTCGGCCCCTGTGGACCAGCAGCGCCCGCGTCACCTTTCGCTCCAGTGGCGCCCGCTGGGCCTACAGCACCCACCGGACCTTGAGGCCCCGCTGCACCCGTGTCGCCTTTCGCGCCCGTGGCACCGGCAGGCCCTTGTGCGCCCGTCAGTCCGGTGTCCCCCTTGGCGCCCGTCGGCCCCTGTGGACCAGCGGCGCCAGTGTCACCTTTCGCTCCAGTGGCGCCAGCTGGACCCACGGCACCCACCGGGCCTTGAGGCCCCGCTGCACCCGTGTCACCCTTCGCGCCCGTGGCTCCTACAGGGCCTTGTGCGCCCGTCAGCCCGGTGTCCCCCTTCGCGCCCGTCGGTCCCTGAGGTCCAGCGGCGCCCGCGTCGCCCTTCGCTCCAGTGGCGCCAGCTGGACCCACGGCACCCGCCGGGCCTTGAGGCCCCGCTGCACCCGTGTCACCCTTCGCGCCCGTGGCTCCTACAGGGCCTTGCGCGCCCGCATCGCCTTTGGCGCCCGCTGGACCCTGGGGGCCGGCAGCACCGGTCTCGCCTTTCGCGCCGGTCAACCCGGCCGGACCTTGCGGCCCCGTTGCCCCCATCTCACCCTTAGCCCCGGCTGGGCCCTGAGGGCCTGGTGCGCCGGTGGCACCCTGAGCCCCAGCGGGACCCCGCGCGCCCGCCGGTCCCTGTGCACCGCGTAGCTCTGGGAGTGTGCGGGGATCAACGAGGACCAGCTGTCCACGGCGGACGACGAGCACCTTGCCTTCATCCTGAGCGGAGAGGGTTAAGCCTGCGGGCGTGGGGACGACGGTTTCGGCGCTCTGCTGCGCGGAGGCACTGAAGCTCAGGCCCAGCGCGAGCAGCGTGGTCAAAATCAAGGGTCGACGGGTCATGACGGTCTCCTGAAGCGGAAGAGAGAATGAGGGGCGGTGTCGTTCATACGCGTCTCCTTTACGGTGATGCCCGCACTGAAGCGGGGAAGTCGGGGTCCACTGTTGGTGCTGTTACTGCGGTGGATCGTTGAGAAGGTCACGGCACGGGCGCCACGATGGCCCGCGTCGCCGCGCCCGTGCCGCCCGCGGTGCGGACGCTGGGCAGCGCCAGGTCACCTGTCAGGGGACTGCCGCTGAGCACCGTGATGGTGCCCCCGATGGCGGTGGCGCGCGCCTGCACGCTGGCCCCGTTGTCGCTGAGGAGGCCCTCGAGGCTCTGCGTGACGCGCGTCTGGCTGTCACTGACCGGAATGGCGGTAAAGCTGAACGCGTACGGATCATCCTGGGAGCTGGCCTGGAGTGGGATCTTCATGCCGATGACCATGCGGTTGGCTTCGGTGCCCGTGGCGAGCGTGCGGCCCGCCGTGCTGCTGTTCAGGACCGTGAACCCGTACGGCAGGAGGCCCAGCATGCCGGCTGGCGTGTACAGGTCGCCTTCAGGCAGGTACTGCACGGTGTCGTCCGTGTTGGGGAGCACCTGGAGGGTTCCCGTGGTGGGATTGACCGTGCTGGCCTGAGCGGGCTGGGTGTTCAGCGCCAGCGTGTCCGCTTCAGCCGCGGTGTACGCCGGAGCGCCCGGGGCGCGGATCAGGGCGCTGATGGCCGTGTCGTGCGTGGCACTGGGGAGGCTGCCCGTGGTACGCACGCCCAGGAAACTGACGTTGTTCAGGGCGGCCGAGCTGGTCACGCTGACCACGGAGTACACGTACCGGAAGCCCGCGGTGCGGGCCTGACCGGACGGGATGATGTCCACGCTGCCCCGGCCGAGCACCCGGACGGGCACAACCGTGCCCTGCTGGTCGCTGAGGGCCTGCTTGGCAACGGCAGAACTGAGCTTGACTGCGAAGTCGGGCGTGCCCAGACCGGTGAAGGTCAGGGTAAAGGGGTGGCCAACCGGGGCGAGGCCGGGGGATGGGAGGGAGGGTCGAGCGCACGCGCCGAGGAGCAACGTGCCCAGCAGCAGGGGAACAATTCGCTTCATGGCCGCTCCTATCGGGCTCGGAAGACCGTGACGGTGAAGTCAGCGGGCGTGGGTGAGCTGACCGTGACGCCCCCCTGCTGGTTGGCGTTCACCCGTGTCCGGAGGTAACTGGTGGCGGTCTTTTCATAGGCGAGCGTCAGCGGCGCGCCGCTGGTGAGCGTCCGGGTGGCCGCGGGGAACCCCCCCAGTCCACCGTAGACCGAGCGGTAGTTCCAGCTTGGCGCGCTGAAGATCGGGGCGACGCCCGCGACAGCGTCGTCCACGTAGGTCGCCACAGCCCAGTCATTGAGCCACGTGACCGGGTCCGCGCCGATGACCCCCTGGAGGTTCGCCAGGCCCGTCGTCGTGGAGTTGATCAGCGCCGTCCAGAAACTGACTTCGGTCTGACCTGTCGTGGTGACGTACCGGTCGGCCGCGTAGCGCAGGAAGTTCCAGGCCGCGCCTCGCGCCGCAAGAGCTGGGGTCCCGGTCGGGTTCGTCCAGTAGGGTCCAGCCGTGTTGGGACCCTGGAGGAACGCGCGGTAAATCGTGAAATTCGGATTCGCGTACGTGTTGAACGCGGCCACTCGTAGACTCGCATTCGACCCGGTGGTGAGGTTCGACAGGACAATGTTCATGCGCGGTGTCAACGAGGGTGTAATGACGGTGCCGTTCGTCGCCACCGCCGTGGCTTGATAGAACGTGAGTTCCATGGCGATATCGCTGAGCCCCTCGAGCAGCCAGGGCTCTTCGAGCGGCGCGCCTGTGACTCGAACGCGGCGGGAGTTGTTGATGATCCGCCCCAATTCACGGGCACTGGCTTGAATCGCTGAGCTGACCGCAGTGGCCACGGGGACCACGTTGCTGTTCACCGTTCCAGTAAGGTCAGCGGCTTGCAGGTAGATGATCTCGCCCTCATTGCTTCCCAGGCATGAGGTGATTGGTTGTGCATCGCGCGCATCAGAAAAACCGGTGATCCGGGTCGTACTTCCGGGTGCATTCCGCGCGTTGACTGCGGAGGTGAAGAACAACACGACGCGGTTGCCGTTGTTATCGGCATCGGTCGGGAGTCCGAAGCCGCCCGTGACAGCCGGCCAGATTTGATTCGTGAAACTGTTGACGATCCCTTGGTAATCGTTACCACCACCCTGGGGGTTGACGTCAGGGATGCCGCCGGCTGGGTTGGCGTTATCCGAAATCAGCACCACGTTCTGCCGCACGAAGCGGACGGTGCCCGTGCGGAACTCTGGCGGTGCGGTGCAGCCGGACGCAGTGTTGACGGTCACCTGATCCCCGACGGTCGGCGTGCCTGAGGGCAGCACCTGCGGCCGAATCTGATGTGCACTGGTGGGCGTCACTGGACTGGGTGAGGGCAGCGTCCACGAAGATGACGCGGCGTTCAACACGGATTCGCCCACGGACAGACCCGTGGGGCTTGAGGCGCCCACAGAGAGCGTACCCACGGGGGCGACCGTGTTGGAGGTCGTGACCGTGAGTGATCGACTGCTCGCCGTCGACGTGTTGAACGGAAGGATCACGTAGTCGGCACCACTGGCCCCCCCATTGAGGCAGGACGTGGCGTTGGCCGGAATCCGCGCGGTGCCCCCGACCGCCAGGTCAATCGGCGCGATGCCCCCCAGGAGCGTGCCTGTTGGCGCACTGGCGGGCCCTGCAGTGCGCACACTGCAGAAGAGGGAGCCGCTGGCGCGGGTGGACCCAGGCAGGGTTTTGATGACCGGTGCGCCCAGGCGACCCACAGCGGCCTGGAAGGCGGCCTGGTTGCTGGGCAATTGAGCCTCGGGGGATTCCGTGATACTGGTCTCGCTGTCCTGCACGGGCACGAAGGTGAGGGTGACGGTGTACGGATCGTCTTTCGCCTGGGCCTGCAGGGGCACCTTGATGGCCAGCGTGACCGTGCCCGTATTCGTTCCAACGGGAATGGTGCGGCTGGTTCCCGCGTGGCTCACGAAGCCGTACGGCAAGACGCTGCCGGTCTGGCCGGTGGGGAGGGTCAACCCGCTGACGTCCGATTCGCTGTAGAGCTGGAGGGCGTCCTCCTCGCCGGAGACCAACGCGGGGGTCTGCGCGAAAACATCCTGGGTGACGGGACTGGACGGGTCGATGGCCGTCGCGAGCGCTGGCAGTTCTGCAGAGGTGTAAGGCGTGGCGGTGCCCCCGGGGTACTTCTCCAGCGTGAGGACGGCGCTGTCTCCAGGGTTGCCGGTGAGGGCCGCGCCCAGGAAGGTGAGGTTCGTGACGGCCGCCCCAGTGATGCTGACGGGGAACGTCACGTGGAGATAGCGGAAGCCCGCCGTGCGCGGTTGGCCAGGCGGGATGATGTCGGTGCTGCTGCGCACGGTGGGCGCGGTGCCGACGGTGACGCCACTGGGACTGGTGAGGGCTTGACCGGTGAGCATGCGCGCTGACGCAGTGGGCCGGGCGCCTCCCAGGCCTGTGAACGTAATGGCGACGGGCGCCCCGAGCACGGTGCGGGTGGGGGCAGGGGTGGTTGGTGATGGCGTGGGCGCCGGACTGACGGGGGTGGGAGGTTCGCTGGGCGTTTGTGCACAGCCGGCGAGCAGCAGGGTGGTCAGCAGGAAGAGCGCGGGAATACGCATGTCGATGGGCCTCCTGGGAAGCGTGAGGCAGGGTGGATGTCAGCGCCGCGCGGATGATGGAAGCAGTGGATTCCTGATTGAGTTTAAAAACTCACACTCACAGATTTCCGACAAGAGCCAGCGCACCCGCCGGATGAAGCGTCCGGTCACACACTCAACTGCAGGTCCGTCCAGCCGCCCGTGCCGTACGCGTCCGGGCCGTCGCCCTGCAGCAGGCGCCACTGCCACGTGCCACCCTCGCGCGTCACGGTTGGTGCCCATCACCCCTGAGGTGCGGGGCGCATGGTACAGGGTGCGCTCCTGCGTCGAGTTGGAGTCAGCAGGTAGGGGGCGACCAGGCGTGAACAGCGTCCTGCCGACAGGCTAGCGGGCTGGGGTGGGCGGCGCGTCCTGCGGCGCCGGATCCGGTGCGGGCTGAGGAGCAGGGGTGGCCTGGGCCGCGGCCGGGAGGCCTTCGCGCAGCAGCTCGATCAGTTCTCGGTTGGCGTCGTCGTGAGGGGACACCCTGGCAGCATGTCACCTTGAGCCTGACACCATTGCCTCAGATCTGCCGGTCGGGCGTCGGCCGTCCGCTGCGCCCGCTTGGCTTCCCAGATGAAGTGCCGGGGCAGGTACACGTCTGCCTTCCCGAAGTCGGTGGAGCCGACCTTACTCACGCCCGCCTGGTACGTGAGCCCTTCCGGTGCGCCCGGCTGCCCCGGTACCGGGCCGCCCACCAGGCGGGCCACGTCGGTGTAGTGCTCCTGGTAGGCCTGTTCTTCGGTGACCTCGAAGGCCCGGGTGCGCCATTTGGCCGCGAACTCTTGGGGATGCATCAGGGCGCAGTATCGCGCGGGGCCCGTGCACGCGCTGCGCATCTTGCAGGGCCGCCGCTGTGCCCCTGACGGGGGCGTGAGCAGGTTCGCGCGCTGCCGTCCCCGGCCGCTGTCATGCTGCGCCCATGGAACTGCTCGGGCTGACCATCGCGCTGATCTTCGTGGACCTGTGCATCGGCGCGGGCGCCGCACTGGCCCCCCGCGCCCTGAAGCTGCTGGGCAAGGCCCTCACCACTCCGGCCCCCAGTCCGAGCAGCGCCCCGCGCCAGTCCCCCCGACCCAGCGCCGCCAGCTGGTCCGCCCCAACGGGCACGGCGACTGCTGGCCGGCACGCGTCGCCCGAGTCCAACCCGGGAGGTGACCCCTTCCGTGGCCGCGTTGCTCCGCCCTCCCCCGTGGAGTCCAGGCCCACACCTGAAGGCGTGCCTGAGACACTGCCCGTGACGATCAAAGGGTACTTCCTGGCGCGCAGTGAGGCCTCATTCATGGCGACGCTGGAAGCCAGCCTGCCGGGCAGCTACCGCGTGTTCCCGAACGTGCGGCTGAACGACCTGTTCTTCATCACGACTCGGCACCCTGGTCAGCAGAAGGGCACGTACGCCCGGCTGCGGGACAAACACGTGGGGCCTATTGACCAACGGTATATGGCCTTCAGTCAAGTCCAGTGAAGGACGAATTTTGGAGGATGCGGGTGGGCACACATTATAAGCTGTGTTGTTTAATAGATAATCGGGATCTGGTTGGGCAGATTAAACGATTCCTCTATTCTCTAAGAGATAGAAATATAAAATACAAAGTTTATTGTGATAAAGAGGAATCATTGAATAGCGATTGGGAAAGCTTTTTTGAAGAAATTAATGATTTTTATGTCGATGTTATTTTCCCTAGAGGCGCCATAAGATTAAATTTAAAAGATTTGCAAAGCGAATTGTTTTTACATAGCTACTTGCATTCAGCGACCATATATATCGAATCTGGATACAGTACTGAATTCGTTGGCTTCAGAGATCAAATGATTCGACTGGCTGCAACGTTACATCCATATCTTGCCTTTTCGTGTAGCAATGGGAGTCAATTCGATTATATTTCTAAATCAGATCGAGGATTCGTCCCTGCCAAATACTATGATACTGTTTTGGCCTTCAAATCATGCTTTAGTGGCTCTGCATCCGACATGGATGCGTTTTATGATTCCGAATTTATTGATGATTACATCTGGGTGTCAAGCCCAAGACGATTGGGTGGTGAAGAGCCCTACCGTTTCATCGACGTCAATGGCGACCACAGAGAGGACCGCGGATTAAAAACAATATTCGACGATGCGCGCGACCGACATATGAAGACATTCTTGAGAACTATGCGAATCTCAGAAATGTAATCTGCCCGGTTACAGCTCCGAAAGGGTAAGAATCTGGCCGCTCCAGGGATTGTCACCGTATTTGGTATCCACCTGCCCTGTTCCCCTCAGCCGCCGCCAGTGCCACGTGCCCTACAACCGGATCATGGTGACCACCACGCCAGATGCACGGGGGGTGATACAGCGTGGTCTCCTTCGTCAACATGGAGTCGGTCGGTAGGCGTACACCGGGCGTAACCTTCACCCCCGCACTGAAGTGGACCGGTGCAGATTTCTGGTGGTCACCTGACTTTCGAAACCACCTCTGCCAATCAAAGACTTCCGAGCTTGAAATGTTCACATGTTATACAAATAAATCGTATGTCCATCCTCATCATAAATTTTCGCGTCGATATTTTTCAATCTTTGCAAAGATGCATGGCTCAACGCTATTTCATTGTTTTTTAAATACAAGATGCAAACATACAGGACTTCAAAGTTATCATTGGACATCAATTCCTTCTGGACGTAGTCCGTGATATTCGATACTTTAAAATCCACCATAAATTCCAACAGGGAATTGATCATAATTCCAAATCTAAAATGTGGCGCTCTCCTCATTAATTGCATTGATATATGATGTCCCAGGCTATCAAGCGCCATATAAATTATATTTGTCCAAGAGGTATATAGAGACTCGTATTTTAATAGAAAAGTCAATTCGTCGAGATCACACGACACTTCATCTATTTCGCTCCTCACGCGAGCTTCAGCCCCCAAAAATGAACTCATATATTCATCCAGCATTGAGTCTTCATGCTGGACCTTAGGATAAATATTCTCTATTGTCCCCATTGGCTTGCGGGATATGCTGATAATATCGGTAATATCCATACTACCTCCTGAGACCACATAATGGCCGATCATGGTTTCCATGCGCCGGTCAACACCATCTCCACGTGGCTCTTGAGGTGGTGTATCCCTGGCGACACCCATTGAAGTGGTACGCCCCGGATATTCCTGAGACGCAATCCACCGATTCAGAGGTCTGCCACGTCTTGCCCAGGCACTGGGTTGTGTCGCGTTCCTTCACCTGGACCGGCCGGAACTGCCGGTTGGCCAAAGACGTTGAGGCGCTCCCCGAAACAACAGAGACGTCATGCGATCTTGCCATGAGCCGTCTTGTTTTGCGTCGCCTGACGGCCCTTCGATACTTATCAATGAATTCCAGAACGCGCTCTAGTCCAACAGTTTGATGTCCAGACGCGCCCCAGCCACACTCCACATGCCAATCACCGGAGTGGGCTCCAGTCGCGTGGCGCGGGGCAACAGCCCCAGTCCAGCCGCCCGGAGCAGGTACGCCAGGGCGGGTCGCACGCCGGCTAGACCGCCCTGGCGAACGACATCCCGGGCGACCGTGACCATCCCCGCCCGGCCACCCTCATGCGGCGTCCGGGCGTGAAAAGTGAGGCCCGCTTCCGGTCCGCTGGTGATGAAACACGTGACCGTCACACCAGATTCGAGTTCCAGTTCCTGCAGCAGGATTCGACTCATCTGGAAGTGCGCTTCCATGTCGAGGTGCCACGTCAGGTCGGCCTGTTCGGTCATAGGGGCGGCATGGCGGGATTCGGGAAGGACGTGGGAGACACCATGGTGGGCATGATGACTGACCGGGCGTGCATCTCGGTAGCCCCCTGCCAACAATCCGGGGAGAGGCCATGCGTGGAGGCCAGTGAAGTTCCATGCAAAAACGCCCCCACCCCAGCGCTCAGGCCAGGGTAGGGGCAGATGGTGAGATCAGTAGCGAGCGCGCCGCCGTGGCGGCGCGTCAACCACGACTTTCACGATGAAGCCTACGATGCACAACAGGCCGATGAGGCCAGCCACGACATTGAGCCCCGAGGTGACCCAGACAATCATCGTCAGGACCGACATCGTGATTGCCCCAGCCCCATAAGCCATCCAAGTTCCGCCCGGCTGAAGACGTGTGCGGTACATGCCGTGCAGCAGGCCGCACGAGATGGCAATCATGCCAAGGCACAGTAGGAGAAGTCCCGTGTTTCGAGCCAGGAAGTTCAGTGATTGATCCGGATGCAAGAGGAAAGTTTCCATGCACCAGGATTACAGAAAATCGCAATCAATTAAAGCAGATCTGACATCCTTGATTTCAGAAGCGGCAAGTTAGATAACAATCAGATGTCAAAACGCTGACTACCCTTCAAAACGGGACATGAGTGTGCTCAAGTTGCGCCAGGATGCGCCGGACGGATG
>NZ_BMPE01000024.1 GCF_014647435.1 Deinococcus radiotolerans
CGCCTCCCAGTCTGCTGCTCGATTTGCAATCAGACTGGCACCGGAAACAGGGGCAAGGTCAGAAGCTTGAGCAGAGTTACCTTCTGAGTCTGTGGCCGCAGAGTGCCAAATTTGCCGTTTCGAAGAGCGATCTGAAATTGTGCCTGCGGGTCACCCGTGTTCAAGAAGTCCAGAATAGCTGTCCAAGCTCCCGCTCACGCTGCTTTCTTCCCTCTTCTGGTCCTGAGGGTCTTTTCGCTTTCCAGCAGCCGCTTGAGCGCCGCTTCGCTGCGGGTCAAGCCGTCCAGGTCGCTCTCTCCTTTGCTGGCGCGGGGTTCGTAGTCGTCGAGGATCTTGCCTTCAAGGTAGCGGTCGAAGATGACGGGGCAGATGTAGCTGCTGCGGGTGACGGCGGGGGTGTTGCCGAGGTCGGCGGCGACGTACTTGACGCAGTCGACGAGGGCCTGCCGGGCCTGTTTTTCGGTGTCGGCGACGCCCGCTTCGGCGAGGTACTCGGCGGCGAGGAGGGTGCCGCCCCAGGTGCGGAAGTCCTTGGCGGTGAAGGGGCCGATGACTTCCTTGAGGTACGCGTTGAGTTCGCCGCTGCGGACGCGCCGGCGGGCGCCCTCGGCGTCTGTGGTCTGGAACAGCCACGGGCCGGGGAGTTCGAGCAGGCGGGTGATGTTCGTGGCGAGGGTGCGGTCGGTGGTGGCCTTGTGCTGGGTGATGCCGTGCTTGCCCTTGAAGTGGAAGGTGACGGTGTTGCCGCTGACCTGCACGTGCCGCTGGCGGAGGGTGCTGAGGCCGTAGGTTTTGTGCTGCTGGGCGTAGATGTCGCTGCCGACGCGGAAGCGGGCGACGTGCAGCAGGCGGGTCATGAGGGCCGTGACCTTGCGGGGGGGGAGGCCCTGGGCACGCAGGTCGCTGGCGGTGACGGTCTTGAGGGTGCCGAGCGCCCCGGCGAAGCGGGTGAGGCGCTGCCATTTTTTCAGCGCGCCGGCCTGCACGAAGTCCGGGTGGTAGCGGTACTGGAGGCGTCCGGCGGCGTCGCGGCCGAAGGCCTGGAGTTCAGCGTCCGGGTCGGGGCTGACGTACACGTCCACGTAGGCGGGCGGAACGGCCAGTTTGGCGATGCGGTCAATCCCGGCTTGTTCGCGGTAGGGAGTGTCGTCCGGCCAGAAGTACTTGAATTTTTTGGGGTCGCTGCCCTCACGGCGCAAGTATTCCCCGGCGAGGAGCTCGGTGCGGGACGTCATTCTTCGGCCTTCATGGGCAGCTGCCAGTTGATGGGCGTGAGGCCCGCCTCTTCCAGGGCGGCGTTCACCTGGCTGAAGGGGCGGCTGCCGAAGAATTTCGCCTCGCTCAGGGGGCTGGGGTGCGCGGACTCGATGATGACGTGCTGGGCGCCGGTGATGAGTTTCTTCTTCTTACGGGCGTAGGCGCCCCACAGGACGAACACGACCCGGTCGGGTTTGGCGTTCACGGCGCGGATGACGGCGTCCGTGAAGTGCTCCCAGCCCTTGTTCGCGTGACTGTTGGCCTGCCCCTCGCGGACGGTGAGGACGGCGTTCAGGAGCAGGATGCCCTGCTCGGCCCAGGCTTTCAGGTACCCGTGGCGGGGTGGGGTGAAGCCGGGCAAGTCAGCGGCGAGCTCCTTGTAGATGTTGCGTAAGGAGGGGGGGATGGTCACGCCGGGGCGGACGCTGAAGCTCAGGCCGTGCGCCTGCCCGGGGCGGTGGTAGGGGTCCTGGCCCAGGATCAGGACCTTCACGTCACCCAGGGGCGTGAAGCGCAGCGCGTTGAACACGTCCGGCGCGGGCGGGAAAACGTTGCCAGCGCGGCGTTCTGCCACCAGGAAGTCCTTCAGTTCGTGGAAGTATGGGGCGCTGAACTCCCCGGCCAGGACCTGCTGCCAGTCGTCGGGGAGGCCGCTGGGCACGATGGCTTTCGGGGTGTCGGATGTGGGCGTGTGGCCGAAGAGGTCGGGCTGGTCGCTCATGATGGTCCTTTGTACGGCACGGGGGCGCGGCGTGGGTGGGGATTTCTCCGGGAGTCCCTTGGCTTTCCGTTCGGCCCGGAGGTCGGCTTTCTTGCGGCTGCCGTGCTTCACGTAGATGCGGCGGGCTTCGACCTCGAATGCGGGGCTGGCGCGGGCGGCGCTGATGCGGGCGCGGGCGCGGCGTCCGGCCTCGTGTTCGTTCACGATGGGGGGCGGGTAACTCAGGCGTCCGGCGCCGCTCCACTCCCACGGGGCGTGGATGAAGTCAGTGGGCACGTCCGCGAGTTCCGGCAGCCAGCGGCGCAGGAACACCCCGTCCGGGTCCTGTTCGCGCGCCTGCCGGGTCGGGGAGTAGATGCGCACGCGGTTGATGCCGACCGTGCTGCTCTGCATCTGCATCTGCGACCAGTGAATGCCGGGCTCGTTGTCCAGCCACTCGCGCGCCAGGAACAGGCCCGGGCGGCGCCAGTGCAGCCAGAGGTGCTGCGTGGCGAAACTGACCAGCAGGGCCCGCATGCGGAAATTCAACCAGCCGGTGTCTTGCAGCATTCGCATGCAGGCGTCGATCAGGGGGTAGCCGGTCTGCCCGGCCTGCCAGCGGTCGAAGAACTCCGGGGTCCACTCGTGTTCGCGCAGGCCATCCAGGGCGCGGTTCAGGGTGCGGAATTCCATGTCCGGCTGGCTTTCCAGGCGCTGCATGAAGTGGCAGTGCCAGTGCAGCCGCGACTCGTACGAGCGCAGGGACCGCACCCAGCGCGGGTCGGCGCCTGTGTCGCCGCGCACCTGCGCGAGGCGCACGCGGGTGGCCTGCACGACCTCCCGCAGGGACACGGTACCGAAGGCCAGCGGCGCGCTCAGGCGCGAGCAGCTGCTTTCGGCGCTCAGGGGGCTGCTCATCTCGCGCATGTAGTTCACGCCGCGTACAGCCAGAAAGGACTCCAGCGTGTCCAGCGCGGCGGCGCGGCCCCCTGGCGGAATAATCTTCGCGTTGGCGGGTACGCCCAGTTCGGCGTGGGTGCGCAGGCGGCCGGGGTCGGCGTCCACGCCGGTCAGGTGCGCGGGCGCGGCGACCTGCGGGGCGCTCAGGCGCTCCTCCCAGGTGGCGGCCCAGCCGTCCCGGTTGCGCATGCGGCGGATCACGCCATTCTGCGGCAGTTCCGTCAGGGGCAGCCCGCGCGCCCGCGCCCAGGCCCGCACCCGGCGGTCCCGCACGTAGCTCACGCCGTTGCCGGTTTCCTCGTGCGCCCATACACCGGTCACGCCGTGCGCCTCGCGCAGTTCGTCGAGCACCGCCACCGCCTCGCCCACCCGGACGACCAGCGGGGTGCCCAGGGCGCGCAGGCTGGCGTCCAGCTCGCGCAGGGACTCGTTCAGGTACGTCAGGTGATGCCCGGCGAACTCCTCGTGGGTCAGCTGCTCGGGCTCGTAGATGAACACGGGCAGGACCGGGCCGCGCCGCGCGGCCTCAGCCAGGGGCGCGTGATCGTGCGCGCGCAGGTCCTTCTTGAACCACACGAGTTGAGTCCCGCCCAGCATGCCGGTCACTCTTCCGCGTGCGGCGCGGCGGGACGGTACGCGCGCCCCCCGTCTTCAGAGGACATGAATGCCCGCCCCGGAAGGACGTGCGCTCACCGGTTTTGCCTGGGGGTGGTCAAACCGCGCCGGGCCGCGTGGTCTGCGCCCGGACCGTCCCGGGTCTACTTGACCTTCACGCGGATGCTGAATTTCAGCGTTTCGTTCACCTGCATGCTGCTGACGGTCCAGCGGACGTTGGTGTAGCTGCTGGTCGGGGCGGGCACGTCCCGGGTGACGCTCTGGCCGCCCTCGGTGGTCGTGACGCGGCGCCTGGGCTGCGCGCTGAAGGTCTTGCCGCCGTCAATGGAGTAGCTGACGGTCCAGCGGTCCCCGGCGGGTGTGGTCAGGACGCTGAATTCCGTGCCGCGCGGTACGGGGAGGTTGACGTTCAGGGCACCCAGGCGCCGGCCGGAGACGTTGCGCAGCGTGACCTGTTCGCGCAGCAGGTCGCCGGGCAGCACGGTCTTGGGGGACTCGATGACCGTTTCGGTGGTGGCGCCACTGCTGTCGGTGCTGCGTTTGATGAGGTCCTGCGTGAGGGTGAACGTGACGTTCGCGGGCGCGCTGGACTGTCCATGGGCGGCCGTGAGCAGAAGGATCGGCAGGGTCAGGCGCTTCACAGGAAAACCTCCGGGTGGGCAGAGTCGGGCCCGTAGCAGAGAGCAGCGGCCGGGCTGGGGTGCTCCCGGCGGCCGCTGCTCATGCTGTCGTGACCTCGCAGCAGGACATGGTGCCCTGCGTCACGTTGACCCGTGGGTTGTGATTACACGCCGAGCCGGCCGGCGCTGGCCTTCACGATGGGCGTACCGTTCCCGCCGTCGAACGCGTCAATTTCCTCAATGAAGCGGTCAAAGAGGTAGCGGCTGTCGTGCGGGCCGGGGCTGGCTTCCGGGTGGTACTGCACGGAGAACACCGGGTAGCGGCTGTGCGCCATGCCCTCAAGGGTGCCGTCGTTCAGGTTCACGTGGGTGGGCACGAACGCCCCATTGGGGATGGAGTCGATGTCCACCGCGTACCCGTGGTTCTGACTGGTGATCTCCACGTTGCCGGTCAGCAGGTTCTTCACGGGCTGGTTGCCGCCGCGGTGACCGAACTTCATCTTGAAGGTCTTCCCGCCTGCCGCGAGGCCCAGAATCTGGTGGCCCAGGCAGATGCCGAAGGTGGGCAGCAGACCCATGAGTTCCCACGCGGTCTTGTGCGCGTACTCCAGCGGGGCGGGGTCACCAGGGCCGTTCGACAGGAACAGGCCGTGCGGTTGCAGCGCCATGATCTGCGCGGGGGTGGTGTGGGCAGGCACCACGATGGGCTCGATGCCGACCTCTGCAAGCCGCTCGATGATGGTGTGCTTGATCCCGAAGTCCATCAGGACCACGCGCTTGCCGTGGCGCAGGGTGGGGAACGCGTAGGGCAGCGCAGTCGTGACCTCCTTGGTCATGTCGTGCCCGTCAATGTCCTGGTGACCCAGGGCGCGCCCGACGTACACGGCTTCCTCGGCGGGCGTGAACTCGCCGTACGGATCTTCCGGGTGCGTGAAAGACCGGTGCGCGATGACGCCCTTGACGACGCCGCCCGTGCGCAGGCGGCGCACCAGCGCGCGCGTGTCGATGCCCTGGATGCTCACCACGCCGTACTGCTGCATGAACGCTTCGAGGGACTGCTGCGCGCGGTGGTTGCTGTACTCGCCGCTGAACTCGCGGCCGATGAAGCCGCGCACGTAGGGCTTGTTGCTCTCCATGTCGTAGATCGCCACGCCGTAGTTCCCGACGTGCGGGTACGTGATGGTCACGATCTGCCCGTTGTACGAGGGATCGGTCATGATCTCCTGGTACCCGGTCATGGAGGTGTTGAACACCACCTCGCCTACAGTCTCGCCGCGGTGCCCGAACGCGTACCCGCGGTACACGGTGCCGTCTTCCAGAGCCAGGATGGCCCGTTCTTTCCTGATCATGCGTCCTCCATTCGCGCCTCTCCGGACGCGTTTCATGGCTCAGCTCTGCGCGGCACCGTGGTCACCCGGTGGGGGTTACCAGCGGTAGCGCACGCTCGCCTTGCCGATAATGACATTCCCCGCCACGGAGCGCTGTGAGGTCGTTCCGTCAAATCGGTTGATGAGATCCGCCCCGGCCGTCAGGGCACCGCCCAGCATGCCGCTCATGGCCTTGTTGCCGCTCAGTTCTCTGGGCAGCATCCCGGCGAGGTCCTGCGCGGTCAGGTCCGCCGGGTTCGGCTGGTACGCCCAGCCCGCCGAGCCCTGCATGGTCAGGTTCGCCGCTCGGAACGCCGCGTCGTCCGCCAGCACGGGACCGTCCGCCAGTGCGGCGTCCAGCGCCTGCTGGCTGAACGCAGTGATCAGGTACTCGCCCCGGAAGGCGTACACCATCTTCAGTCCCTTCAGGGACTCGTCCAGGCCCTGGCTGGCCCCGGCCATGCCCGCCCCGAGCATCAGGGCCTGGGTGTCCATGTCAGCCACCGCGCCGTCCATCAATGCGTCCATGCCGGACTTCGCCAGGGACTTCACGGTGCCGCGCAACCCGTCCAGGGCCTCGTTCACGCTGCGGGCGTATTCAGGCAGGTGCGCGTCGGCCGCCGCGCGGTCCGTCACCCGCTGGTACGACACCACGGTCGCCAGCGAGGCCAGCGGATCCTCCTCTGTCTGGTTGAGGCTCGCTTTCATCCCGCCAGCCAGGGTGACCTGCGCGCACTCGTCGCCCAGGTAACGTCCAGCCTGCTCCAAGTGACTGGCGAGCTGGCTGTCCGTCAGGAACCCGAACGGTTCGAGCAGGTCCACGCGGGTCAGCCAGCGGCCCAGGTACGCGCTGGTCTCCGGGTGGCAGGCGGTGGCCTGCACGGCCTCGGCACTGGCGGGAATCACGCTCTGCACCTCGAAGTCGGTGGTGTCCAGCAGGAGGCGGGTCAGCGGCTTGTCCTTGCCACTCTGGTTGACGACCTGCGCGCTGGCGGTCGTCCAGCCGCCCGCCGTGGTGGTCAGGCCACCCGCGACCTGCCCCAGGGTGTCCAGGGCGTCCACGACCGGCGAGAGCAGGCGGGGCAGCATGACCTGCGCCAGCTGCGAGCGGATGACCTTCGCGGCGGCGCTGAAGTTCGCGTACACGCCGAGTTCCTGCACGCCCGCCGCGCGCTGCGCCGCCGCGTACGGCGCGGACGCCGCCAGGGTCGGTGCGGCCTTGCCGCTCAGACGGCCCAGGTACGCCATCAGGAGGGCCTTGTCGCTGGACACGTACACCAGTCCGTTTGAGGCGCCCGCGAACACGTCATCCACGCGGGAGAAGGTGTAGCGGCCCACGCGCGCGCCGGGTTTCTCGGGCAGCATCTCACCGAGCATCTCGTCGGTCAGGGCGCCCGAGCGGGTTACCGCCAGCAGCGCGGGTTCAAAGGCCCCCTTCTTCCCCTGCACGCTGAACACCCCGGCGATGCCCTCGCGGCCCAGCGAGTCACCCAGCACCGCCTGCGCCACGCCCAGCATGCTCCCGGCGTCATCCTCACCCAGGTCGGCGGTGCTCAGCACACGTTCCAGGACACCACTGAGCCGCTTGAGGGCGGGCGCGGCGCCATGGGTTTCCAGGGTCAGGAGCGCCCCGGCGGGCAGGCCGTCGGCCAGGGGACGGACGGTCTGCGCCTGGGCGGCGCCCGAGGAGAGAAGGGCGGAGACGGTCAGGGCGGGCAGGAATCGGGTCACGCCCGCGAGCCTACACGCCCCCCCGATCGGGTGGTGCCTCACCTGCGGTGTCCGCCTGCCGGCTGTCCGGTCACCGCAGCTCCCGGTACATGGCGATCTCGTTGCAGTTCTCGAAGAACGCGCAGCGCTGGCATTCACTCCAGACCTTCGGGTGCAGGTTCGTCTTCTCGATGCGCGTGAAACCGCACTTCTCGAAGAAGCCCTGCTGGTACGTCCACGCGAACAGCGCGGGCAGGTCGATCGCGCGAGCCTCCGCCTCGCACGCCGCGACCAGTTGTTTGCCCAGGCCGCGCCCCTGCATGTTCGGGTGGATCGCCAGCCCGCGCACCTCGGCCAGATCAGGCGCGAGCATGTGCAGGCCGCACACGCCACCCAGACCGCCTGGCTGCCCCTCGTGCGGTTCGGCCAGCACGAGGTGGAAGTCACGGATGGTCTCCGCGAGCAGCGCCTTGGACCGCACCAGCATCAGCCCGCGCGCCGCCCAGTACCCGATCAGTTCGTGAATCGCGTCAATGTCGGACAGCCGCGCCTTGCGGAAGGTCAGCGGCGCGTCCGGGTGAATGTCCGGCACCGCGATGGACTCCAGGGAGAGCGTCACGCGCGCCCCCCCCGGGCCGCGGGGCTCAGCTCAGGGTGCGCATCCAGGTGGTGCCGCCGGGCCGCTCGCCGCGCGACCGGTACGCCTGCACCTGCGGCGCGTCGGGCAGTTCGCCCATCACGACCGCCAGCGGCACCTGCGTGAACCCGAACGAACTCCAGTCCCCGCCCCGACTGAACATGTAGATCGCGCGGTCTCCACGCCCCTGCGCGTACTCCACGGCGCTCATGACCAGCCGCCGCCCCAGCCCACCACCGCGCGCTTCGGGCAGCACCGCCGCGCCGCGCAGCAGTGAGGCGCCGTCCCCGTGCTCCAGGCCGATCGCACCGATCGGCTGCCCGCCCCGCTCCAGCACCCAGTACGTGGTGCCGCCCGCGAGGGCCGCCTCGGTGTCCAGGCCCGCGTCGTGAAACACGCGGGTCACGGTGTCCTTGTCTTCGGGGGTCGCCATTCGAACGTGCACGGAATCGGTCATGCGCTGCTCCTTCAATGAAAGAAAGCTCGGCGGTCACAGTGACCGCAGGTCGACACGGGTGTTGCGTGGCGACAGCATAGCGCAAGGCCGCGTGGAAGCACTGCCACGGAGGCCGTGAGGTGAGGGGCAGCCTTCTTGGCGTGTTCACCTCTGGGTCACCTCGGTCACCTGCGGCAGGTCCAGCCGCCACACGAGTTCCTCGTCAATCCAGCCCTTGCTCAGGCCACTGCGGACCTGCGGCACGTCCGGCAGGGCCTGTGCGATCTCAGCGGCGCTGGACGGCACGAAGCCGAACCGAGTCCAGTAATCCCCGGCTTCCGAGCTGAACAGAAACACCGTGCGGTCCCCGCGCAGGCTGGCGTGCGTCAGCGCGGAGCGCACTAGCGCGCGGCCCAGGCCCTGGCTGCGCGCTTCGGGCACCACGGCCGTCGAACGGATCAGGCTCACGCCCTGGCCGTGCTCCAGGCCGATGCAGCCGCCGGGCACGCCGTCCAGATCCGCGATCCAGTACGTCCCCGCACCCAGGTCCACGCTGGCGGTGTGCAGCTCCGTGCGGGTCAGGAGGTCCAGAACGGTGGGCAGGTCCGCCGGGGCGGCCTGACGAAGTTTCACGTGCATGTCAGTCAGGGTCATGGGGTTCCTCCAGGGGGACCGGGACAGAGGATGGGGGGACGGGCCGGATCAGGGGGCGGAGTCAGGAGTTCAGGCGAGTCTTAGCGTGTTCGATGGCCTCGCGGACGCGGTCCGGGGCGGTCCCGCCGAAGCTGGCGCGCCCACGGACGCTCTCCTCGACGGTCAGGGACTGCGCGACCTCCGCGTTCAGGAGGGGGTGGGCGGCGCGCAGTTCCGCGTCGGTGAGGTCCCACAGCTGCCGCCCGCTGCGGCTGGCGACACCGACCAGTCCGCCCACGACCTCGTGCGCCTCGCGGAACGGGACGCCCTGCCGGGCCAGGAAGTCCGCGACGTCAGTGGCTGTGCTGTAGCCGCGCGCGGCGGCGGCGCGGGTCACGTCGGCGTGCCAGACAGTCTTCGGCATCATCTCGGCGTACAGGCGCAGCACGATGCTGAGGGTGTCGTACGAGTCGAACACGCCCTCCTTGTCCTCCTGAAGGTCCTTGTTGTACGCCAGCGGCGTGCCCTTCACGACCGTCAGGAGGCCCATCAGGTTCCCGAACACGCGGCCCGCCTTGCCGCGCGCGAGTTCGGACACGTCCGGGTTCTTCTTCTGCGGCATGATTGACGATCCCGTCGTGTGGGAATCCGGCAGGGTGATGAAGCCGAACTCAAAGGTGGAGTACAGGATCAGTTCCTCTGACAGGCGCGACAGGTGCGCCGACAGGATTGCGCAGGCCGACAGGAACTCCAGCGCGAAGTCCCGGCTGCCCACCCCGTCCAGACTGTTCGCCGTGGGCCGCGCGAAGCCCAGCGCCGAAGCCGTCGCGTGCCGGTCCACCGGCCAGGGCGTCCCCGCCAGCGCCGAACTGCCCAGCGGCGACTCGTCCATCCGCTCGGCGGCGTCCCGGAAACGGCCCTCGTCGCGCTCCAGCATCGCCACGTACGCCATGAACCAGTGGCTCAGCAGAATGGGCTGCGCCACCTGAAGGTGCGTGTAGCCCGGCAAGATCACCTCAGATTCCAGGTGCTTCTCGGCCTCGGCCAGCATCACCGCGCGCAGCGCCCGCGTTTTATCGGCCAGATCAAGCGCGGCTTCCTTCGTGAACAGCCGGAAATCCACTGCCACCTGATCGTTGCGGCTGCGGGCCGTGTGCAGCTTCCCGGCCACCGGCCCGATCCGGTCCCGCAGGGCCGCCTCGACGTTCATATGAACGTCCTCGCGGTCCAGGCGCCACTCGAAATTCCCCGCTCGGATATCGGCCAGCACGGCAGTCAGCCCGTCGGTGATCTGCGCGACCTCCCCGGCGGTCAGAATGCCGACCTGCCCCAGCATCGCCACGTGCGCGAGGCTCCCGCGGATGTCCTGCTCCGCGAGCCGCTGGTCGAAGCCCACCGACGCGTTGAACAGCTCGACCAGCCCGTCCGTCGCCTCCGCGAAGCGCCCACCCCAGAGTTTCTTATCCTGCGTATTCGTCATTGCATGTCCTTGTCTGCCGTGCTCTGAACCGACGTCAGTCGAGCGTGAAAGAGGAAAGCGAGTGCCAGAGCCAGACCAACCCACTCCACGAGACAGTGGTCAACCCCAGTGAGAGGAGGCGCTGGCTCCGCGGTCGCAGCACGGCGGCCAGCACCAGCCCGAACCCGCCTGCGCCAAGAAGGGTCAGCAACGCGAGCAGGATGAGCGGGGTGAAGATGTTCATGACGGCCCGACCTCCTTCACCAGCACCACCGGGGCGGGGCTGTTTGGGTGGGCGTGCGCGTAGGGTTCGTCGGTGACGGTGTACCCGAGCCGGTCGTAGAAGGGCAGCACGTCCAGATTGAACTGGCTGACAGCCAGCAGCACGCGCCCGTACCCGCCCATGCGGGCGACGTGTTCGACCTCGCGCACCAGGGCGCGGCCCACGCCGAGGCGGCGGGCCTGCGGGACGGTCGCGAGTTTATTCAGGGTCAGGGTTCGGTCGCCGTCCGGGCGGTACCCGACGCAGCCCAGCACCTCGCCGCTGCCCACGGCCAGGAACCCGCCCGAGCCAGGGGCCAGCAGGGACCGTTCCAGGTCGGCGGGCGTGGTGCGGGTCCAGCTGCTGCGGGGGTCCATTCCGGCGGCCATCATGACGGCGTGAAAGGCGGGGATGTCGTCTGGGTTCACGGGGCGCAGCGTCACGACGGACCTCCCGGGATCAGGAGTTTCAGCTCGGCCTGCGGCGTGAAGCCCAGCGCCTCGTACGTGGGCCGCCCGGCGTCCGACGCGGTCAGGGTCACGATGTCCACGCCCCGCACGCGGCACTGGGCGAGAACCGCCTGCATGAGCGCGCGGGCGAGCCGCTGGCCCCGGTGCGCGGGCTGCACGTACACGTTCAGCACGTACGCGCGGGTCGTGGCGGTCGTGTCGGCGTTCGGGGGCAGGTCGGTCCAGAGGATGCCCGCCCCGGCGATCACCTCTCCTCCACCCTCGACCAGCAGCCCGGTGTACGTGCCTGCCGCGAGCGTCCGAGCGTGCCACGCGACCCCGGCGTCGTGCACGGCGGCCAGCCGCGCGGGGTCGCTGCCCATGTCCACGAACATCGCGGTGCGCTGCGCCTGGATGGTGGCCGCGTCCCCCGGGGTGGCGTGGCGCAGGGTGAACCCGGCGGGCAGGGTCACAGCTGCACCCGCCCGGGAATCTGGTTCAGGTGGTGCAGCTGGTGCTGCACGTAGTCCTGGGTGATGAAGCGCAGCGTGACGGGTGCGCCCCCGCCGATGCTCAGGGTGTAGTCCAGACTCGCCGGGGGCAGGGTGTCGATGACCTGCGCGAGCTGCGTCTGGTACGCGACCCACAGGGCCAGCACGTCCGCCCAGGGGCGCTGCTGGTAGCCGCCCGCCTCAACCCACGCGGTCTGGTCGTAGCCGGGCAGAGCCAGGCCGTCCTCCCGGCTGGCCCGCACGAACCGGACGTGGTTGTTCACGCCGCTGTCGATCAGGTGACCGAGGATCTCCTTGGCGCTCCAGACGCCGGGTGCGATCTGGTGGGACGCCTGGAGGTCGGTCAGCTCCCGAAGGGTGGGCTGCCAGTGCGCGACAACGTGGGCGAGTCCGGTCACGGTCAGACCTGGGCGGGTTCCTTGGCGTCGGCCCTCGCTTTCACGCGGGCCTGGACGCGCATGCGCAGGGCGTTGAGTTTGATGAACGCGCCGGCGTCGTGCTGGTTGTAGTCGCCGCCCGCCTCGAAGCTCACGAGGTCCTTGTCGTACAGGCTCTGGGGGGCCTTGCGTCCGGCGACGATGACGTTCCCGCGGTACAGCTTCAGGCGAGCGGTGCCGGTCACGGACTGCGCGACGTGGTCGAAGTACACCTGCAGCGCCTCGCGTTCGGGGGCGAACCAGAAGCCGTTGTACACGAGTTCGGCGTACTTGGGGCTCAGGGCGTCGCGCTGGTGCAGAACTTCGCGGTCGAGGGTAAGGCTCTCGACGGCGCGGCGGGCGTGGTACAGGACGGTGCCGCCGGGCGTTTCGTACACGCCGCGTGATTTCATGCCGACGAAGCGGTTCTCGACGAGGTCGAGGCGGCCCACACCGTGCTTCCCGCCCAGCTCATTGGCTTTGGCCAGCAGGGCGGCGGGGCTGAGTTTCTCGCCGTTGATGGCGACGGGGTCGCCGTTCAGGAACTCGACTTCCACGTATTCGGGCTCACTGGGGGCTTCGGTGGGGTCCACGGTCAGCTTGAACATGTGGGCGGGCGGTTCGGCCCAGGGGTCTTCCAGAATGCCGCCCTCGTAGCTGATGTGCAGGAGGTTGGCGTCGGTGCTCCAGGGGTCCTTCTTGGTGGTGGGGACCGGGATGCCGTGCTCGTGGGCGAAGGCTTCGAGGTCGGCGCGGCCCTGGAAGGTCCAGTCGCGCCAGGGGGCGACGGTGACGATGTCGGGCTTCAGGGCGTAGGCGGTCATCTCGAAACGCACCTGGTCGTTGCCCTTACCGGTGGCGCCGTGCGACACGGCCACCGCACCTTCCTTCTCGGCGATCTCGACCATCTTCTTGGCGATCAGCGGGCGGGCGATGCTGGTGCCGAGCAGGTAGTAGCCCTCATACAGGGCGCTGGTGCGGAACATGGGGAACACGTAGTCCCGCACGAATTCCTCGCGCAGGTCCAGCGCGTAGGCGGCGACAGCGCCGGTGTTCAGGGCCTTGACGCGGGCTTCCTCGACCTCGTCACCCTGGCCGAGGTCGGCGGTGAAGCAGACCACGTCGTAGTTCTTCTCGGTCTGAAGCCATTTGAGGATGATGCTGGTGTCCAGGCCGCCGCTGTACGCGAGCACGATCTTGTCTTTCGTCATGGGTCGATTCTCTCCTGTCTGCGTGAAGGGGATGCAAGGGGCAGCACAAGACCGCCCGGCGTGAAGGCGCCGCCTGTGAACCCCGGGTGGGGTCAGGCGGTTCGCTTCAACGTCGGGAGGTCAGGATCTGCATATGCATGTATGGTTATACGCAGATTGCGTATAGCTATGCACGGAAGGCTAGCAGGGGCAACGCGGAGGGTCAAGGGACGTGTCCAGCCCAGCCGCACCCGGGCAGCAGAAAGGAGCCACCCGCAGGCGACTCCCGTCAGAACAAAGATTCAGGTCTGAACCTGAGCGCAGATCAGCGCAGGGTGTACGTGAACCCGAGGCGAGGCTTGAGGAACGCCCCGTTGACGCTGTCCGAGACGCTCTGGCTGCCGCGGCTGACCGTGGCGCGCAGGAAGGAGGGCCCACCCGCCAGTTCCGCGAAGGCGCTGAAGCCCGGAGCGGCAGCGAAGCGCACGCCGGCCAGCAGGGTCGGGTTCACGGCCGTCAGGCGGGCGGTGTACGTCACGCCGTCGGACGTTCCGCTGTCGCCCACGGTGGTCAGACCCAGGCCGCCCCCGAGATACACGTCGGCCGCGCCGCTGGTCATGACCGAGCGCAGGTACGTGAACTCGCCGCCGAAGCCCAGCTTGTCACTCCCGTACAGGTTGGGGAGCAGTTCCAGTTCGGCGCGGACGGCCGAGACCGCGTCCAGATCGTAGGTGTAGCTCAGGCCCACACCGAACGAACTGTCGAAGTCAACGGACTCGCCGTCGGCCTTGTAGAAGCCCTTGTTGTACGTGCCGCTCAGGCCGAGGCTGTCGGCAGCAGCGAAGGAGAGGGAACCCAGGAGGGCCGTGACGATCAGAACGTTTTTCACGCGGATGAGCATAGAGAGTCCCCTTCATGAAGGCAAACGAAAGTGACCACCCGTTGCCGGATGGTCACTGGCGTCATCCCTGGGGGACGGCAGCGCTCAGGGCAGGCGGTAGTTCAGGCCGATGCGGGCGCCACTGCCGAGTTGCACGGCGCTGGCCGCGCTGCCGCCGACGGTCACGCGGGGACCGATGTTGCCTTCCACGAAGAAGCTGAGGGGATCGGTGACGTTGTAGCGCAGGCCCAGCGTGCCGTGCGGGTAGACGCTGACGCCACCGCCCTGGCCCAGCACGACGCCCGCGCCGAGACCCAGGCCGTAGTAGGGGGTCAGGCCGCCCAGCGCCGAGCCGGTCCCGGTGAAGTCACCCAGGTAGTCCACGCTCCCGCCGATGGAGACGTTGTCACGGCTGAAGTTGAAGTTGGTCGCGTCCAGGTTCAGGCCGTAGCGCATGGCGCTCGCGCCGGTCAGGTCGGTCTGGTAGTGCAGGGTGGCGCCGGAACCCACAGAACCGCCGATGTATGAGGCGGCGGACGCGCCGGTCAGGGCGGAGAGGGTCAGGAGGCCAAGAAGCATCTTCTTCATGCCCCGGAGCATAGACGCGGGCGCGGCGCCTGTGTAAGGGAAAATTTCTTACAAAACCCTTACGTACGTTTGACTACATTCTCACCGCTTCGTCAGCTACGAACCCCAGACGTTCCAGGGCCACCTCGATCTCCGCAGCGGATTTGCAGAATGCCCAGCGGGTCAGGCCCGGCGGCGCCGCGTGATGCGCGTAGAACGCCTCACCGGGAATGACGGCCACGCCCGCGTCAATCAGGCTCTCCGCTGTCCACGCCGGATGCAGCGCCGTCAGGAAGTACGTGCCCCGCGGCTCGAACACCGTCGCCCCCAGTGCCCGAAGGCCCCCCGCCAGCAGCGTCATGCGCTCCTCGTACGCCGCGCGCAGCCCCGCGTAGAAGCCCGACTCGCGCGCCAGGGGCAGCGCTGCCGCCACTGCCGCCTGCAGGGGTGCGGGCGCGCAGAAGCTCGTCACCTGCCGCACCCCCAGCACGCCGAGCGTCAGGCCGGGCGGCGCGGCGATCCAGCCGATCCGCCAGCCGGTCGCCTCCAGGCGCTTCCCGGCACTGCCCACCGTGAACGTCCGCTCGGGCGCCAGGGTGCGCAGTGGCGTGGGTCGCGGGCCGAAGTACAGTTCGTCGTACACCTCGTCACTGATGATCCACAGGTCGTGCGTGCGGGCCAGCGCCACGATCCCCGCGAGTTCCTCATCACTGAAGACCGTGCCTGTCGGGTTGAACGGGCTGTTCAGCAGCAGCGCCCGCGTGCGGGGCGTCACGGCGGCCGCCAGGGCCGGCAGGTCAAACTGCCAGCCGCGCCCGGCCAGCGTCATGGGGACCGTCACGGCCCGCGCGCCCGTCAGCGCCACCTGCGGCAGGTACACGTCGAACACGGGCTCCAGCATCAGCGCCTCATCCCCGGGACCCAGCAGCGCCAGGGTCAGCAGGTGCAGCGCCTCGGTCGCGCCGCAGGTGACGGTCACGTCCGCGCCGTCCACCCCCAGGTCCGCGCCCAACGCGTCCCGCAGCGCGGGCAGGCCCGCCGGCGGCGCGTACTGGTCGAAGCGGCCGAGCGCGCCACGCGCGGCGTCCAGCAGGAATGTGGGCGGCGCGGCGCTGGGAAACCCCTGACCCAGGTTCACCGCGCCCCGCTGCGCCGCCAGGCGACTCATGCGCGCAAAGACACTCTCCTGAGCGGCGGCCCGCCCGTGCAACTGTGGCATGCCCGCAGTCTGCACCCACCCGGCCCCCGGGCGGCGGTCCCCCATGCAGACAGGCCCCGGGCACGCCCCCCCTCCCCCACCCCCGCCAGGACGGAAACCGCACACGGGCGCGCGCCCCGGTGAGATCCCGTTCAGACGCCGCCGCCCAGAATGCCCGGGCGCATGCTGACCGTCCGCGTTCCGCCCGGCAGTCCGGAAGCCCACTACCGCCGGGCCGGACTGCTGATCGTCCTGACGTGCCTGCTCCTCACCACCGGCGTCACGCTGCTCCTGAGCGGGCCCTTTCAGGTGGGCCGCACCGATCAGCTGCTGCTGAGCCTGCTCCTCGTGAAAAACGCCGTGTTCATCACGTGGCTGTGGCGCGCCCCCGGTCAGTTTCAGGTGGTGGGCGCCCTGGAATTGACCGGGGAGATCCTGGCCGGGCTGTACCGCATGCGGGACGTGCTGCTGGTCGATCACACCGCGCACGGCCTGAGCGGCTACTCGTACTGGCTGGCCCTGCCGTACCTGGTGGCGTCCCTGACCCTCCCGGCGGGCGCGGCCCTGGCTGCCGCCGCGCCGTACCTGCTGGCGCTGGGCGCGCTGGGCGTCGCGTACTGGCTGACACCGGGCGTGCCGGGCGACCAGCGGGAAGCGAACACGAACGCTTGGCTGCAGATGCTGCTGATGCACGCCACCTTCATGGCCGTGATCACGTTGCAGCAGCAGCTGCGCCGCCGCTACGCGCACGCGGTCGCGCAGGCCGAGCGCCGCTCCGCGCAGGCGCTGCTCGACCCGCTGACCGGCCTGCCCGGGCGCCGCGCCCTGCACGACCTGCTGGACGCCCCTCACGACGTCATGAGCGTCGTGTACGTCGACCTGGATCACTTCAAACGCGTGAACGACACCTTCGGGCATGACGTGGGGGACGACGTGCTGCGGCACGTGGCGCACGCCGCCCGCGCCAGCGTCCGCGCCGGGGATGACGTGGGCCGCTGGGGCGGCGAGGAATTCCTGATGCTGATCCGCGGGGACGCCGCGGGGGCCGCGCTGATCGCCGCGCGGCTGCGCGCGCACCTGCGCGACCACCCGCACCCGGTGGTGGGCGCCGTGACCCTCAGCTGCGGCGTCGCGCAGCGTGAACCGGGCGAGGCGATCAGCAGCGCCCTGCGGCGCGCCGATCAGGCGCTGTACGCCGCCAAGCGAGCCGGGCGGGACACGGTCGAACTGGCCGTTCCGCCCGGCGCGGCCTGACCGGAACGGGCCGCGGAGTCCAGCGCGGACCACCCACGCGGCGCAGCCTTCCCCGACTTCACGACCTGGACCCACGCGGCGCCGCGCCGTGCTGCCCGTGATCACCGGCGCGTTCATGACGTGGATGGTCAGCGCGCTGTCAGTCGGTCTGGTTAGCCTGAAGGTATGACGCTGCCCGAACCGACCCGGTCACTGAGTGACGCGGAGTTCGCGTTCCGGCGCGGCAGCCTGCTCACGGTGCTGGGCGCGGTCCTGGTCGTGAGTCTCATCACCCTGAGCGTGCAGGCGCACTGGAATTTCAGCCTGAGTGACCAGCTGCTCCTGCTGCTGCTGGCCGCGAAGAACGCCGCGCTGTTCACGTGGCTGTGGCGTGTCCCTCAAGCGTTCCGGCTGGTGGGGCTGATCGAGCTGACCGTGCAGGTGGCGACGGTCCTGCTGCGCCTGTACGTGGTGCTGCACAGCGCGCCCGGTTTTCACGGTCTGGGCGGGTACGCCGTGTGGATGATCTTTCCGTACATCGTGGCGTTCATCGTGCTGCCCGCCCACCCGGCCACCCTGGTGAGCGGGTCGATGTTCGCCGGGCTGCTGGGCATGATCGGCCTCTACGCGCTTGATCCCGCCACGGACCCGGCGCTGCGGACCGGGCTGAGCAACCCGCTGCTGCAGACCATCCTGATGCACGCGACGTTCATTGCGCTGCTGGGCTGGCAGCAGCATCTGCACGGGCAGTTCGTGCGGGCGCTGTTCAGCGCGCGGCGCGAGGCGACCCTGGCGCAGCTGGACGACCTGACCGGCCTGCCCAACCGCCGGCAGCTGGGCCGCTGGCTGAGCGGGGCGCTCGACGAGCCCGGCGACCTGAGCGTGATCCTGCTGGACCTGGATCACTTCAAACGCGTGAACGACACGTTCGGGCATGAGGCGGGGGATGAGGTGCTGCGGCAGGTGGCGGGCGTGCTGCGGCGCAGCGTGCGCCGGGGGGATCATGTGGGCCGCTGGGGGGGCGAGGAGTTCCTGATGCTGGTGCGCGGGGACGTGGAGGACGCGCAGGCGGTCACGCAGCGGCTGCGCGCGCAGCTGGAGGCGGCGCCTGCCAAGCAGTCCGGGCGGGTCAAGGTGAGCTGCGGGGTGGCGCAGGCCCGCCCGGGCGAGACGCCGCACGAGCTGCTGCGCCGGGCGGACGAGGCGCTGTATGCCGCCAAGCGTGCGGGGCGTGACACGGTGGCGTTCGCCGCCTGACCACCCCACGCTGTCCCGGATGACTGCATAAGTTTGCATGCGGCTTACCTTTCGGGGGGCGCGGCGTGTTAGGCTCATTCTCTGGAATGCCTAAGCGTACTGACCTCCAGACCATCCTGATTCTCGGCAGCGGCCCCATCCAGATCGGGCAGGCAGCCGAGTTCGACTATTCCGGCACGCAGGCCCTCAAGGCCCTGAAGAAGGAAGGCTACCGGGTGGTGCTGGTGAACAGCAACCCGGCGACGATCATGACCGACCCGGACCTGGCGGACGCCACGTACCTGGAACCCCTGACGCCCGAGTTCGTGCGCCGCGTGATCGAGAAGGAACGCCCGGACGCCCTGCTGCCCACCCTGGGCGGGCAGACGGCCCTGAACCTCGCCATGGACCTGAACGCCGACGGCACGCTGGAGCAGTTCGGTGTGGAACTGATCGGCGCGAACGCCGCCGCGATCCGCAAGGGCGAGGACCGCGAGGAATTCCAGGCCGCCATGAAGAAGATCGGCGTGGAAACCGCGCGCGGGCAGATGGTGCACTCGATGGAGGAAGCCGTCGAGTACCAGAAGCAGATCGGCCTGCCTATCGTGATCCGGCCTTCCTTCACGCTGGGCGGCACGGGCGGCGGCATCGCGCACACCTACGAGGAGTTCCTGGCGATCACGGAAGGCGGCCTGCGCGACAGCCCCGTGACCAGCGTGCTGCTGGAAGAATCGATCCTGGGCTGGAAGGAGTACGAGCTAGAGGTCATGCGCGACCACGCCGACACGGTCGTGATCATCACCTCCATCGAGAACTTCGACCCGATGGGCGTGCACACCGGCGACAGCATCACGGTGGCGCCCGCGCAGACCCTCAGTGACGTGGAGTACCAGCGCCTGCGCGACCAGTCCCTGGCGATCATCCGCGAGATCGGCGTGGACACCGGCGGCAGCAACATCCAGTTCGCGGTGAACCCCAAAGACGGCCGCGTGATCGTCATCGAGATGAACCCCCGCGTCAGCCGCTCCTCGGCGCTGGCGAGCAAGGCGACCGGCTTCCCCATCGCCAAGATCGCCGCGCTACTCGCGGTCGGGTACCACCTCGACGAGCTGAAGAACGACATCACCCTGAGCACGCCCGCCTCCTTCGAGCCGAGCATCGACTACGTGGTCACGAAGATCCCCCGCTTCGCGTTCGAGAAGTTCCCCGGCACGCCCGACGCCCTGGGCACCCAGATGCGCAGCGTGGGCGAGGTCATGGCCATCGGCCGCACCTTCAAGGAGAGCCTCCAGAAGGCCATGCGCAGCATCGAGTCGGACGTGCGCGGCGCCTTCGCCGCCATGTCGATTGAGGACCTGCGCGGGCTGCTGTACGGCAACCCCCGCCGACTGGAAGCCGTGCTGGAACTCCTGCGCCGCGGCGAGAGCACGAGCGACCTGTTCGACGCGACGAAGATCGACCCGTGGTTCCTCAGCCAGCTGAAGGAGATCATCGACGCCGAGACCGAGATCACGCAGCTCGGCCCCATCGGCGAGTGGAAGTACGAGATCTGGCGCGAGGTCAAACGCCTGGGCTTCAGCGACGCCCGCATCGGCGAGATCGTCGGCCTGAGCGAACTGGACGTCCGCGCGCTGCGCAAGGAAGCGAAAGCCACGCCCGTCTATAAGACCGTGGACACCTGCGCCGCCGAATTCGAAGCCTTCACGCCCTACCACTACAGCACGTACGAGTGGGAGGACGAGGTCACGAGCACCGACAAACCCAAGGTCGTCATCCTCGGCAGCGGCCCCAACCGCATCGGGCAGGGCGTCGAATTCGACTACGCCACCGTCCACGCCGTCTGGGCCCTCCAGGAGGCCGGGTACGAGACCATCATGGTCAACAGCAACCCGGAAACCGTCAGCACCGACTACGACACCGCCGACCGCCTGTACTTCGAGCCGCTGACGTTCGAGGACGTCATGAACATCGTCGAGCACGAGAAGCCCGTCGGCGTGATCGTGCAACTCGGCGGGCAGACGCCCCTCAAGCTCGCCAAGCGCCTCGCGGACGCCGGCGCGCCCATCATCGGCACCAGCCCCGAAACCATCCACGAGGCCGAGGACCGCGCCAGCTTCAACGCCCTGTGCGAACGCCTCGGCCTGCCCCAGCCCAAGGGCAAGGTCGCCGAAACCCCCGATCAGGCCGCTGCGCTGGCCACCGAACTCGGCTTCCCGCTCATGGCCCGCCCCTCCTACGTGCTGGGGGGCCGCGCCATGCGCACCGTCCGCTCCATGGACGAACTCACCACGTACCTGAACGAGGTGTACGCCGCCGTCGAGGGGCAGCCCAGCATCCTCCTCGACCAGTTCCTCGAGGGCGCGCTGGAACTCGACGTGGATACCCTCTGCGACGGGGAAACCGCTGTCGTCGCGGGCATCATGGAACACGTCGAAGCCGCCGGGGTGCACAGCGGCGACAGCGCGTGCATCCTCCCTCCCGTCACGCTGGACCCCGCCATCCTGGCGCGCGTCAAGGCTGACACGGAACGCCTCGCGCTGGAACTGGGCGTCAGGGGCCTCATGAACGTCCAGTGGGCTATCAAGGACGGCACCGCGTACATCCTCGAAGCGAACCCCCGCGCCAGCCGCACCGTCCCGTTCGTCAGCAAGGCCGTGAACCACCCCCTCGCCAAGAGCGCCGCCCGCATCGCCGTCGGCCACACCCTCGCGCAGATCGGCTTCACCGACACCCCCACCCCGCCCATGTACTCCGTGAAGGAAGTGCACCTGCCGTTCCTGAAATTCAAGGGCGTCATCCCCACCCTCGGCCCTGAAATGAAAAGCACCGGCGAAAGCATGGGCATCGACACCGACCCCTACCGCGCGTTCTACCGCGCGCAGATCGGCGCGAAAAACAACCTCCCCACCACCGGCACCGCCCTGCTCCTCGGGGACGGACTGGACGACATCGCCACGCAACTCCAGGACGCGGGCCTGACTGTCACGCGCGAGCAGACCGACCAGCTGCCCGCCCTGCTGATCGACGTGACCGGCAGCGAGTACCTGCGCACCGCGCTGGAACGCGGCGTGCCCATCGTCAGCACGAAGGAAGCCGCCGAATGGACCGCCAAAGCCATCGCCGCCGCGAAGAACGACCCCCTGAACGTCAAGAGCCTCCAAGAGTGGGTGAACGCCTGAGATGAGCCTTACCGCCGACCTCCACTGCGAAATCAGGGAGGTCGGCGGTCACTGGTGGCCCATCGCCACCTTCGAGATCGGATCAGCCCGCCGCTTCCGGCAGGCACTCCACGGGGCAGGCCTCGCAGACCGGGGCCTGCCCCCCGATGTATCCGATGTCCTGCGCGACCGGTACGACGAACAGGTGACCGCTTACCCGCGAGAAATCTGCGGGGCGACATTCATCACCACACAGGAACTTCAGCTGCTGCTGAACGCCCCGCTGTGGCTGACCGCCCAGGAACGCGAACGCATCCCCCCGCACGCCTACGAGGAGTACGCGGAAACGGGCTTCATCCGCGCATGGCACGCCTTCGCACAGGCGCACGAGGCAAACGAACGAGGGGCGCGACTCGTCATGTGGTTCGCAATCTGAAACTACCCTGCCTGCGCTTCTACTGGAAGCCGGGCGGAGTGGAGGCATCTCTGCCTGTCCCTTTCTTCCGTTCAGACCTTCTGCCCTTCTGGTCTTCAGACCTTCGCCCGTGGTGGTTCTGGTGCGTGGGGTGTGGAATACGGGCATGCGAAAAGTGATTCTGACGGTGGCGCTCAGCCTGGGTCTCGCGTGGGCCGCGTCGGCGGCGGTGCGTGTGGTGGACGTGCTGGATGCCGGTGGGCAGGTGGTGGCGACGGGTGCGCTGAGTGGGCACCTGCGGGTGAGTGGGGCGCTCGGGTCAGCGCGGACGGTGCGGGTGTCATGGGTGGTGGGTGGCGTGACGAAGGTGCAGGAGTTCACGCTGGCCGGGCCGATCACGGCGCGGGAGCTGGAGGCGGAGCGGCTGAGCGTGTCGGTCGCGGGGCGGGTGCTGCCGCTGGAGGCGGCGCTGGAGCCAGCGCTGGAGATTGGGCCGGGCCGTGGCACGGATGATGGTGCGGGCCATGACGCCGGGGATGACCGCGGTGGCGTACCGGGCGGGCGCGGCGCGGATGACGGCGCGGGGCATGACGCCGGAGATGATCATGGTGGAACGTCCGGCGGGCATGGTGGGGATGACGGGTCCGGCCATGACGGGGGCGATGACCACGGCGGGAGTGGCGGTGGGGGCGACGAGCACGGAAGCGGGCATCACTGACGGACAGGCGGCCCTCTTGGCCTGTTGCTGCTGGAACGCGAAGTGGCCGGGGCGCCCCGGCCACTTGGTTCTGTTTGCGGTTACTTGTACTGCGGCCAGGGCCACGTCTTGAACGTGACCTCCTGCCATTTGGGGTGCATGCCTTCGTCTTCTTGCAGGTTCACGAGTTTGCTCATGGCGCACTTCTGGTATTTCAGCAGCAGGTCTTTCTTCTCGGGTGTCTTGAAGTCGCGGGTGGCGAGGACGCTCTGCACGGCGACGGTGGGGACGCTGCCCGCGCCGAGGTTGGGGTACAGGAGTTTGGCGCTGCTGTAGATGCCGTTCAGGCTGGGCGCGTAGGGGATGGGCACGAGGTTCACGCCGCTGAGGTCCTTGACCCAGGTGGCGGGCTGACCGACGACGGCGAGGACGGCGTCGACCTGTCCGGCGCGCAGGGCGTTGAAGGCGGCGTCGCGGTCCTTGACGCTGGTGACGGTGTACGGCACGCCGAGTTTGGCGCTGAGGACGCGGGCGGTGATGAGGCTGCCGCCCCACGCGGCGACGCGTTTGCCTTTCAGGTCGGCGTACGTGGTGACGCCGGTGGTGGTGACCTTGCCCAGGATGCTTTTCTTCGTGACGGGGGGCGGGGCGAAGAGGTGGATTTCTTCGTTGTGCAGGGGCAGCAGCGCTTTGATGTTCTGCACGCGGGTGTCGCCGTCGATCTGTTCTTTGGCTTTCAGGACGTCACTCTGCACGAATGCCAGTGACACCTCGTTGCTGAGGAGCAGGTCGATGTTTTCCAGGCTGCCGCTGGTGCCGCGTTCTTTCAGGTAGGCGCTCTGGGTGCAGACCTTGCCGATGTTCTTGAACATGGTCGAGTACGTGCCGGTGGCGCTGCCGGTGGCGACGTTTAGGAACGTGGCGGCGTGCGCGGGGCTCAGGAGGAGCAGGGTCAGGAGGGGCAGGGTGCGTGCGTTCATGGGGCCTCCGGGGTTACTTCAGGTCGCCGTACCCGTCGTTGCTGCTGGGCGGCGTGGGGGTGGACGTGCCGGTCGCGGGGGTGCCCGTGGCGGGGGTGCTGGCCGCGCCGGTCTGGGTGCGGGTCTGGTCGAGGACAATCACGGCGCCGCAGATCAGGAGGATCAGGGCGAGCAGCCCGCCGATGCGCGCGGAGCGGTTCACGCCTGCCCCGCCCGCAGCGCGCGGTTCTCTTCACCGGCGGCGAGGGCCTGATCAAGCAGCGCGGCGTTCCGTCCGGCGCGGCGGGCGATTTCGGACAGGGCGCTCTCGGTGACGTGGCGGTCCTCGGCGCTGAGTTTGGCCTGTTGCAGGGCGCTGGCGACGTTCCCCTTGGCCTGCGCGAGTTGCGTGTCGATGCGGGCCTTGCGGATCTGCCGGTCGAACTCGGCGAGGTCGGCGCGCAGGTCGGTCAGGTGCGTCTGCGCGCGGGCGAACGCGTCGCGGCTGACCTGAAGGTCGGTTTCCCAGCGGGCGACGTCGGCGGCGTCCATGTCGCGGCGGTTCGTGTCGATCAGGCGGCGGAAGTCCTCAATGTGCCCGTTCGCTTCCTGCAGCTGCGCGGCTTTCGCCTGAATCAGCGTCTCGAACTGCTTGCGCTGCACGATCAGGGTTTCCAGCGGCATGGCGCGCGCCACGGTCTCCTTGGCTTTCACGCGTCCGGCGTTCAGCGCGAGGATCAGGGCGGGCATCAGGAAGATCACGGCCAGGATCGCCACGAGGAACGCGCCGATGGTGACGGTGGTCAGCGCGACGTTGAACACGGCGATGGCGGCGCCGCCCAGCGCGGCGAGGGCCAGCACGCCGCCGCCGGTGGCCAGGGCGATCTTCCCGGCGGTGACGGGCCGCGCGGCGGGGGCCTGACTGGTGGAGGGGCGCAGTTCAATGACCGTGTCGTCCCGGTGGGGCTGGCTCATACCCTCTTATACGACAGGGCCGGGCAGAGCGTTGCCGCGGCGCCCGGTGTGGAGGGTGCGGGGCCACGTTCAGGTGGGGTGAAGTCCCCCTCATGGCTGGGGGTGTGTGGCGTCTGCGCGCCTGAAGCGGGGGTACACGCCGGGCACAGAATGGCTTTCTAAGCTCGGGGATGACTGCCGTGACGCCGCCCGCGCCCCAACATCCTCCGGTATCGTCGTTCGGGGGCACGCAGACACTCCGGGCGGACCTGGTGCGGGTGCGCCTGCCGATGGTGAACGCGTTCCTGCTGGGCGAGCCGGGCGGGCCGTGGGTGCTGGTGGATGCCGGGATGCCGGGTACGGCGGGCCTGATCCGCCGGGCGGCCCGGGCGGTGCATGGGGACCGGCCGCCGGAGCTGATCGTGCTGACGCACGGGCACTTGGATCACGTGGGGGCGCTGGCGGACCTGCTGGCGGCGTGGGACGTGCCGGTGTACGCGCACCCGCTGGAGCTGCCGCACCTGATGGGCGTGGCGCCGTACCCGTTCCCGGACCCGACGGTGGGCGGCGTGATGAGCGCCCTGTCCCCGGCATTTCTGCCCGGGCCGTTTGATTTCCGGCCGCACGTGCGGCCCCTGCCGCAGGATGGGTCGGTGCCGGGCGCGCCGGGGTGGCGGTGGCTGCACACGCCGGGGCACACCAGCGGTCACGTGTCACTGTGGCGGGCGGCGGACCGGACGCTGGTGGCGGGCGACGCGTTCGTGACAACCCGGCAGGAGACGGCGACCGGGGCGCTGCTGAACGCGGTGACGGAGGTGCGCCGCCCACCGGCGTATTACACGCCGAACTGGGAGGCGGCAGCCGCGTCGGTACGTGGCCTGGAGGCGCTGAACCCGGCGCTGGCGGCGACCGGGCACGGGCACCCGATGGCGGGCGAGCCGCTGCGCGAGCAGCTGTCGGCACTGGCCGCCCAGTTCGAGGCGCGGGGACGGCCGGCGCGCGGGTGGTACTTGGGGCATCCGGTGCCGGTGCACGCGGCGCAGCGGGGGGATCCGGACCCGCTGCGGCCTATCGTGCTGGGCGCGCTGGGGGGCGTGGCAGCCGCGTGGCTGCTCTGGCAGGCGCGGCGCCTGCTGCACTGAAGGGCGGCCAGGAATCGCCTCCTGGCCGCCGCTGGTACCCTGCTCAGTTCTCGTATTCGAGGTACGTGTACCCCAGGAGTTCCTCGCCGTAGTCCTCGAGGAGTTCGTGCTCCTGCTCATTGGTCAGGATGCCGTTCTTGATGGCGGCGTCGGCCTGATCCTCGATGCTGTCGCGCAGCATGGGTTCCTCGTAGCCCATGGACTCGATCATGCGCCGCGCTTTCTGGCCGCGCACGAACAGGTCAATGTGGAAACGGCCGCCGGGGCGCAGGGTGACGTGCGCCTCGCTGACCTTCCCGAAGAGGTTATGGGCGCTGCCCAGCACGTCTTGGTACGCGCCCATCAGGAACACGCCCAGGTAGTACGGCTTGTCGCCGGGCTCGTGCAGGGGCAGGGTGGCTTTTACATCGCGCAGGTCGATGAATTTCTCGATCTTGCCGTCGCTGTCGCAGGTGATGTCGACCAGGGTGGCCTGCCGGGTGGGTTTCTCGTTCAGGCGGTCCAGCGGCACGATCGGGAACAGCGCCTGGATGGCCCAGTTGTCCGGCAGGCTCTGGAACAGGCTGAAGTTGCAGATGTACTTGTCGGCCAGCACCTTCTGGAGGTCCTCCAGCTCGTCGGGGACGTACTTCTCGTTCTGGATGAGTTTGGCGACCTTGCGCAGGATGGCGTTGAACAGCGCCTCGCCGCGCGCCCGGTCGGGCAGGGTGACGTAGCCCAGGTCGAAGAGGTTGTGCAGGGTCTGCTTGTCGCCCACGGCGTCGTTGTAGGACTCGCGGTAGTTCCGGGCGGTGATGTTCGCCAGGATGTCTTCCATGTCCTTGACGATCTGGTGGCTGTTCTCGTCGGCGGGCGCGAGGTCTTCGAGGTCGCGGGTGGGGCCGGTGACGTCTACGACCGGGAGGATCAGCACAGCGTGGTGCGCGGTCAGGGCGCGGCCGGACTCGCTGACGATCACGGGTTCGGGGACCCCTCTGGCCTTGCAGGTTTCCTGCACGGTGTACACGACGTCCGCGGAGTACTCCTGCACGGTGTAGTTCATGCTGGCGTAGAAGGTGGTTTTCGACCCGTCGTAGTCGACGCCCAGGCCGCCGCCGACGTTCAGGTACTTCAGCTGCGCGCCAGCGGCGATCAGTCCCGCGTACGTCTGCGTGGCTTCACGCACGGCGACCTTCACGCGGCGGATGTCGGTGATCTGCGACCCGATGTGGGTGTGCAGCATGACCAGACTGTCCAGCATGTCTTCCTCTTTCAGGCGTTCGACGACCCGCAGGAGTTCGTAGGCGTTCAGGCCGAACTTCGCCTGATCCCCGCCGGACTCCTCCCACTGGCCGCTGCCGCGCGCGTGCAGTTTGAAGCGCACGCCGATCGCGGGGCGCACGCCGAGCGCCTTGGCCTGCTTCAGGATGCGGTCCAGTTCGCTGTACTTCTCGATGGTAATGACGACGTTCTTGCCGAGCGTGCGGCCCCACAGGGCCAGCTTGATGAACCCGTCGTCCTTGAAGCCGTTGCAGCACAGCAGCGCGTCGGGGTGCATGCGCTGTGCGAGGCACAGCGCGAGTTCGGCCTTGCTGCCGGCCTCCAGGCCGTGCGCGTAGTCGTACCCGGCGGCGGCGATGCTCTCGACGACCACGCGGCGCTGGTTGACCTTGATCGGGAACACGCCCTGGTAGTGGCTGGTGTAGCCGTACTCGGCGATGGCCTTCCCGAACGCCTCGTTCAGGTGCTTCACGCGGCCAGTGATCACCTGCGGGAAGCGCAGGATGACGGGCAGGCTCTCGCCCCGGTCGACGATCTCGTCCACGATGGCGCGCAGGGGAGCGTGCAGGCCGGGGGTGGGGGTGACCTCCACCTGGCCCTTGTCGGACACGCGGAACCACCCGCCCGACCAGTTGGGCACCTGGTACAGTTCGGCGGCGTCAGTGGTGGAAAAACTTGCTGGGGTCGTCATTGAGGGGCGTCCTCCTCCGGTGGGGATAGGCTCGCCGTGCGCGGGGTTCGGAGCAGAGCGCAGCTCGCGGACGCCGTGCGAAACCGGGCGCATGATACGGCAAACCGGCGCGCCCGCGTGTATTTCCGGTCCTCATTCGGCCCTTCACGTTCCAGGGGAGAAACATCCCATGAATGAAAAGAGAAGAAGCGCAGCGGCGTTGCACCGTGCGCTTCCTCTTCTCTGGCGGTCCGGACGGGATTTGAACCCGCGACCTTCTGCGTGACAGGCAGATATGCTAACCGCTACACTACCGGACCAGCGGAGAGAAGGTTACCGGGGCGCGGCGCGCTTGTCAAGCGGTGCACGCCCAGCGGCCAGCACCACGCGGTCCCGGCGGGCTTCCCTCACAGCGCGGCGGGACGTGCCTCCCTGCCCGGAGGCCACCCGCGCCGCCTCGTGCGGTGGAGGCCAGGCTGTGCGCTCTTCACTCCTTCACGGGCAGGCCGAGCGGCGTCCAGCAGGACCCGGGGGACACCGCCCTCCAGTGATGCCGCCCGACTTCAGCGCTCCGGGTCGGCCTGATGTCCCACCGCGTCAGCTCTAGGGCGTCGGCTCGGCCTGGTGCGCCGAGGGCCAGGCGGTCTGAACGTGAAGACTTTGCCGCGCCGCGCTCCTGGCGCGGCGGGCTACGCTGCGGGGTATGTTCCGGGATCCTCTGCGGGCGGCGCTGCGTGAACTGGAAGGCGTGCTGGACCGCGATCTGGGGGGCGCGCGGCGCCTGCTGCGGGCGGCCCTCGCGCAGGGGGGCGTCGTGGGGGCCGCCCGCGGGTCGGGCGCGCGTGTGCTGGGTGTGGGGGGAACGCCGCCGGACGGCGTGTTCGAACTGGCGAGTGTCAGCAAGCCGTTCACGGCGGCGCTGGCGGGCGCGCTGGTGCGGCGTGGGGCGCTGGACTGGCACGCGCCCCTGGCGGCGCTGGGGGGGCCGCTGCGGGGCGTGCCGCGCCACGTGAGCGCGTGGACGCTGGCGACCCATACGGCGGGCGTGCCGCTGCACCCGGCGCGGGTGGGGGTCACGACCTTCACGCACTTTCACGATCCGTACGGGCCGATGACGCCGGCGGGGGTGGTGGGCAGCGTGCGCCGCTGGGCGCGTCCCGGGGGCCGCTTTGGGTACTCGAACCTGGGGGCGGGCCTGCTGGGGCTGGCGTGCGCGTTCGCGGCGGGTGAGGCGTTCAGCGCGGACGGGTACGCGCGGGCGCTGCGGCGCGAGGTGACGGGCCCGCTGGGCCTGCACGTGACGCCCGCCGCGCCGCCCGGGGTGATCCTGCCGGGCGCGGGGCTGCTCACGGCGCCGCGCGTGACGGCGTTCGGGCCGCTGGTGGGGGCGGGCGGGCTGTTCGGGGGGGCGGCGGACCTCCTGGAGTTCGGGCAGGCGCTGCTGCGAGGTGAACTGGGGGAGGACTGGCGGGACGCGCGGCGCGTGCCGGGCCTCCCGCCGGGTGTGGACGGGGTGGGGCCCGGCTGGTTCGCGCGCGGCGCGCTGCCGGGTGGCGTGCGCTGGCATGACGGTGTGGCGCGCGGGACCCGCAGCGGCCTGGGCGTGGGGCTGGAGTCCGGCGCGGTGGTGGTGGTCCTGGCGCGTGGCGGGGTGCCCCTGGCCGGCGGGCGGGCGGCGGTCCCGGCGCTCCTTCAGGCGCTGCTGTCCTGAGCGCCCACGCGTGGGCGGGCGTTCAGGAGCGCGGCGGGAAGCGCACGAAGGTCATCCAGAAGGCCTCGAACGCGCGGATGGCGCCCAGGAAGTTCTCGAAGCCCACGGGTTTGACCACGTACCCGCTGGCGTGGCGCTCGTACGAGGAGCGCACGTCGTCCTCGGCCTGACTGGTGGTGAGCATCACGACGGGAATGCTGCGCAGTGAGGGGTCAGCCTTGACTTCCGCCAGGACTTCCAGCCCGGTCTTGCGGGGCATGTTGATGTCCATCAGGATCACGTCCGGGCGGGGCGCCTCGGCATGCTCGCCCTCGCGCCGCAGGAAGCGCAGGGCTTCCACGCCGTCCCGAGCGACGTGCATGCGGTTGGGCACCCGGGCGTCCTCGAAGGCTTCCAGGGTGAGCAGCACGTCGGGTTCGTTGTCCTCGACGAGCAGGATCTCGATGGTGGGCGGGTCAGTCTTGTGCGTCATGGGGTGGGCACCGCGGGCAGGGTCAGGTGGAAGGTGCTGCCCTGGTCAGGGGCAGACTCGATCCAGATGCGTCCACCGTGGTGCTCCGCGATTTTACGGCAGATGGCCAGGCCCATGCCGTTCCCGGCGTAGGTGTCGCGGCGGTGCAACCGCTGGAAGATCTCGAAGATCCGCGCGTGGTATTCCGGCGCAATCCCGATGCCGTTGTCGCGCACGCTGATGTGTACGGTGTCCCCCTCGCGGCGGGACGTGACGTGCACCTGGGCGGTCTCGCCGGGCCGGTGGAATTTCAGGCCGTTGCTGACCAGGTTCGTGAGCAGCTGCGTCAGCAGGGACGACTGCCCCCACACCTCGTCCGGGGTATCCCAGCTCAGCTGGCTGCCGCCGGAGGTCAGGGTGCCCTGCACGTTCTGCCGCGCGGCCTGCATCAGCTCGTCCAGCGAGACGGGCTCGAAGATCAGGTCGGTGCGGCTCAGGCGGGCGAAACCCAGCAGGTCCTGGATGAGGCTGCGCATGCGGGTCACGGCGTCCTGCATGAAGTGCAGGTACTGGTCCGCGCGTGGGTCCAGCTGGCCCTGGTAGCGCCGGGCGAGCAGTTCGGTGTAGCTGCCGATGGTCCGCAGGGGTTCTTGCAGATCGTGACTGGCGACGTACGCGAACTGCTCGAGGTCCTGGTTGCTGCGCTCGAGGTCCGTGATCAGGTCCTGCAGTTGCGCCTGGGCGCGCACGCGCTCGGTGATGTCCTGCACCATGATGACCGCCCCGTTGACCGCGCCGGCGGTGTCGTGGGTGGCCGTCACGACGTACGCGACCGGCACGGGGTTCCCCTGGGCGTGCCACATGACGTCCCGCTCCACCCGGCGCGTCTGCCCGTCCCGCAGCGTCTGGTGGATCGGGCAGTCACTCAGGGCGTAGGGGGTGCCGTCCTCGTGGTGGTGGTGGACCAGCGCGTGCTGCTCCTGGCCGATCATGCTCTCGATGCTGTAGCCCAGCATGCGGGCCGCGGCGGGGTTCGCGAAGGTGGTCACGCCGCGCGCGTCCAGCCCGAAGATGCTCTCTCCGGCGGCCGTGAGGAGCAGCGTGCTGAAACGCGTGACGCGCGAGAGGTCCTCGGTGCGGGTCTGCACGCGCGCTTCCAGCTCGGCGTTCAGGACCTTGAGGGCCTGCTCGGCCTCGCGGATGGCGCTCAGGTCCGTGTTGGTGCCCAGCCACTCCAGCAGCTGCCCCCGCTCGTCCAGGATGGGCACGCCGCGGGTCAGCATGGGCACGTACGCGCCGTCCGCGCGGCGCAGGCGGTACTCGGTGGTGTACAGCGTGCCGGTTTCCAGGGCGCGCTGCCAGTCGCTGATGGCGCCCGCCCGGTCGTCAGGATGGACGGCGTCCAGCCACCCGGCGCCCCGGTACTCGTCAGGCGTCTGGCCGGTGAAGGCCTCCCAGGGCGCCTGGGGCGGCTGGAGTGACCCGGCGGGATCGGTGTTCCACACGATCTGCGTGGTGGCTTCCACCAGGGAACGGAAGCGGCGTTCGCTGCGGCGCACCTCGGCCTGCATCTGCTGGCGTTCGGTGACGTCGGCGAACACCGTCGTGACCTGCTTGGCCTGCGAGGCACCGGGCGCGCGGCGCGGAATGGCCGTCACCTGCAACCAGCGCCACGTGGCCTCGCCGGGGTGGTACACGCCCATGGGCACGTCGCGCTGCACCTGCAGGGTCCGCAGCGCCTGCACGCTCGGGTGCGTCTCGCCGGGAAAGTCCGTGCCGTCGGGGTGGACGGCGCGCCACTCGGGGTGCATGGAGTCGCGGCCCAGAAGCTGCTCCTGGGTCATGCCCAGGATGCGCGCGGCCGCGTCGTTCGTGAGCAGGATGCGGGTGTCTGGAGCCTGCACGGTCATGCCCAGGCCCATGCCGTCCATGAGTTCCAGCGCGACCTCCAGGGGGTCGCGGGCCACGTGCAGGTGCAGCAGTGCGCCGTCCTCGGTGGGCGCGACGGTCAACAGGCCCGGCGCGACCGTATCAACGACCTGCACCGTGACCTGCCGCGTCTCGCCGCTCAGCGCGGCCTGCACCGCGTCGCGGATCGGGGGGACGCTGCCCGCGTGGAACAGCGCCATCCAGTCGCCACTCGGGGAGTGCTGGTGCACGCGCGCCTGCGCGGCGCGGTTCAGGGTCACCTGCCCGTCCGGGCGGAACAGTGCGACCGGGTCGGGCAGCGCGCTGAGCAGCGCCTGGGCGTCCACGCCGTGGAACGGGGCGCCCGCTTCAGGCGGGGTCACCGCTTAGCCGCGCAGGGCGTACCCGACGCCTCGGACGGTGCGCAGCAGCCCGTAGCCGTCCAGGTCGCGCAGCTTGGCACGCAGGTTGGCCATGTGGACGTCCACGACGTTGCTGCCCTCGGGCAGACGGCCCTGCCAGATGTCCTGACCGATCTCGTGGCGGGAGTACACGCGGCCCGGCTGGCGGATCAGGAGGGCCAGGATGTCGAACTCCTTGGGCGAGAGGCGCAGCTCGTCGCCCTTGAAGGTCACGAGGCGCTTTTGCGGGTCTAGGTTCAGGTCGCCCATGGTGAGGCTCTCGGTGGTGCGCTGGCGCAGCTGCACCTTCACGCGGGCGAGCAGTTCGTCCGGGTGGAAGGGCTTGATCAGGTAGTCGTCGGCGCCCAGGCCCAGCAGGCGCACCTTCTCGTCCACGGTGTCGCGGGCGGTCAGGACGATGATCGGCACGCTGCTGTTCTTGCGCAGGCGCTGCACGACGTCGCCGCCGTCGAAGTCCGGCAGGCCCAGGTCCAGCAGGATCAGGGTGGGCTGCTCCTCGCGGGCCTTGATCAGGCCGTTCATGGCGGAGTCGGCGTGGTCGACTTCAAAACCGGCGTCGGTCAGGTCCATGCGCAGGACGTTCGCAATGTCCAGGTCGTCCTCGATGATGAGAATGCGTTGCGGGGTCACGCCTTCATGATACGCCTGCGCCTGAAGGACCTTCATGATCGTTTCTTGATCTAAAGCGCTTGAAGACACAGAAATGACCTCCGCGTCAGCTGCGGGGTATAGCAGGCGCGGCGCGGTGTGCTACGTTGAACGGACTTCGCTCCGCATGGCCTGCCCCTGGCGGCCACTTCCGGGCGACACAACCCACCCACTCAGGCCGTATTCCCTGGCCCCCGCCTTCTCTCACATCCTGCCCAGGCGCAGGTTTCACGGAGCCCCCCATGAGCAACCCCAGCAAGGCCACCCGCCCCGAGGGCGCGGCCCCGCACCTTGAAGTCATCCCCCTCGGCGGGATGGGCGAGATCGGCAAGAACATCACCGCGTACCGCTACGAGGACGAGATCATGGTCGTCGACGCGGGCCTCGCGTTCCCCGACAGCCACCAGATGGGCATCGACCTGATCATCCCCCGCATCGACTACCTCCAGCAGCACGCCGGACTGATCAAGGGCTGGATCCTCACGCACGGGCACGAGGACCACATCGGCGGCCTGCCGTACATCCTGCCCAGATTGCCCCGCGTGCCCGTGTACGGCGCGGGCCTGACCCTGGGCCTGGTCCGCGAGAAACTCTCCGAGTTCGGCATCAAGGACGGCGAGGTCGACCTGCGCGAGGTGGACCTGAGCGAGACGGTGAAGATCGGCACGCACTTCCAGGTCGAGTTCTTCCGCATGACCCACTCCATCCCCGACAACGCCGGGTATCTGCTCACCACGCCCGCCGGGGTCGTCATGCACACCGGGGACTTCAAACTGGACGAGGAACCCAGCGACGGCAAACTCAGCGACCTCGCCCGCATCGAGCAGGCCGGCAAGGACGGCGTCATGCTGCTCCTGAGCGACTCCACGAACGCCGAACGTCAGGGCCGCACGTCCAGCGAGGCCGACGTGGCCCGCAACCTCGAAACGCTGATCTCGGGCCTGAAGGGCCGCGTGTTCCTCACGACCTTCGCGTCGAACGTGCACCGCGTGCAGAACGTCATCAACATCGCGCACCGCCAGCGCCGCCGCGTGGTCATGGAAGGCCGCAGCATGATCAAGTACGCGCAGGTCGCGCAGACGCTCGGGTACATGGAACTGCCTGAACCGTTCCTGGCCAGCGACGAGGTCGGCAGCCTGCAGGACCAGCAGGTGCTGTACGTCTGCACCGGCAGCCAGGGCCAGCCCATGAGCGTCCTGTCCCGCCTGGCCTTCGGCAACCACGCCAAGATCGCCCTGCGCCGCGGCGACAGCGTCATCCTGAGCAGCAACCCCATCCCCGGCAACGAGGAAGCCGTGAACCTCGTCATCAACCGCCTGTACGAGATCGGCGTGGACGTCTACTACCCCCCGAACTACCGCGTGCACGCCTCCGGGCACGGCAGCCAGGAGGAACTCGCCACGGTCCTGAACCTCGCGCGGCCCAAGTTCTTCCTCCCCTGGCACGGCGAACCCCGCCACCAGATCAACCACGCCCGCCTCGCCCAGACCCTCCCCCGCCCGCCCAAACGCACCCTGATCGCCCGCAACGGCGACGTCGTGCGCGTCAGCCAGGACGACTTCAAGGTCACGGGCACCGTGCCCGCCGGCGCTGTCTACGTGGACGGCCTGGGCGTCGGTGACATCGGCGACGACGTGCTGCTCGACCGCGTGAACATGAGCCAGGAAGGCATCCTGATCATGACCGCCGTCCTGCACCCCACCCCGCACGTGGAGATCGTCTCGCGCGGCTTCGTGCGCGCCAACCGCGAACTCGACGCCCAGATCCGCAAGGTCGCCCTGGACGCCATCGAACAGGGCCTGCGCGAGAAGAAACGCCTTGAGGATGTCCGCGACGACATGTACGGCGCCGTGCGCCGCTTCGTGCGCAAGGTCACGGGCCGCAACCCCGTCCTGATTCCCCTCATCGTCGACTGACCTTCCGGTCACCTCATGGCCCGCGCCCTGTAGGATGCGGGCCATGTTCACACCCCGGGAACGCAAGGCGCCGCGCAGTCAGACGCCCACACCACCTGCGCCGACACCAGCCGGGCCGGCCCCCGCCAGCCGCCCACCCCTGGAGATCGCGCGGCAGCTGAGGGACGCCGGCACCGGGGGCAGGGCGGCGCAGCCCTCAGCGCTGGACGGACGGGCGCAGGGGCACTGGCGCGTGACGATCCTCCCCGGACACGGGCACCACCTGGGAACGCACCAGACCGCACAGTTTGGGGCGGCCGTGTGGACGGGAAAGACGACCGGCCCCCGTCAGACCGACTGCCACTGGACCCTGAAACGTGACACAGGTGCAGCGTTCGAGACCGTGAAGAGCGGCACCGGCCCGAAGTACACAGTGGACGCCGGCCTGGCCCCCGGCCGGTACGTCATGGAATGCACGCTGGTGCAGAAAGACGCCCCGCACGCCTTTCAGGCGAAGGCCGACGCGGCGGCCACTGGCACTCGCGCGCAACTGCCGGGCACACCACACCTGCGCTTTCCGCCAGCTGAGGCCAGGGGCAACAGCAGAACGCCTAGGCCAGCGCTGGACGAAGCGCACCCATCAAACCCGCACGTCGGTGGCCCCTGGTACCGCTTCGATGAGACCAGGCCGGACGGTTCGGTGCAGACCCGGGTGCATGGAAGCACCGAGCAGGCCGCCGAGGACAGGGTCCCGGTCGGTGCAGCGCGCGAGACGGTCGTGGCCCGCGATGAGTATCAGTTCACGGTATCCCGCGCCGAGGAGTACACCCGTGCCCTCCTTGGCCGCCACCGGGAAGAACTGCCGCTGGGCTCGCTGGAAGAGGAATTACAGCTGATCCCGGAGCAGAACGCCGACAACGCCGCATTCATCAACCCCGGTAAATCACCCGTGGATGCCAAGTCGGCTGCGTTACGCAAGGCCGTCGATTTGCCCAACATCTTCCCCGGGATGGGCCATGACGCGGCCAGCAGCGACCGGGATGTCACGCGCGTTCATGCTGTGCTGAGCCAGAACGATGGTCAGGAGGTGCACCTGCGCCTGTTCATGGCGATCATCCGGCGGGGTCAGGAGCGGTTCGTCCGACTTGTGGAGCTGCCACCCATGAACACCCCGCAGGATGCCGACCGCATCCGTGCGTACAGCGGCCGCCCGTTCGAGCAACCGGACGACGTGTACGGGTCGTTCATGACCGCCATTCAGGAGTACGCGCAGAATTCCCCGTACGGTCACGGCACGCTCCGCTTCGAGGTCGAGGGGCACGCGGACCTGTCGGGCACGCTTCAGAAGGGCGCGTCTGAGCTGGCCCTGGGGGCGGACAACCTTGATCAGGTGGCGCGGGTGACGGCGCTGCTGGCGCTGATTCCACTCATCTCCGCACCGATGGGCGTGGCGACGGCGCTGCTGTCCGCAGGCTCAGCGGCCATGCGGGCCGCCGATCAGTACAACCGGGCTGAGGACAACACGGCGGCGGCCGCGGATGTCGCCGTGAACCTGCTGGAGTTCGGCAGTGGCGTGGCCGCCAAGGGCGCGGCCAGCGAGGTTCTGGAGGCATCGAAACGGGTGGTTGAGGGCACCAGGAACGCCGTGGGGGTCACGCAGGCCCTGGCGAATCACGAGGAGGTCGATCCCGGGAAGGGGCTGGCCATGCTGAAAGATGCGCTGGCGTTCGGCCGGGTGGTGGCGCCGGAGGTCTTCGCGCCTGGTCATTATCAGATCGGCACGCGGCGCGTGATCGTCCGCCTGAGTCAGGCGTACCGGGTGGGCGAGAAGATGGTCAAGTACGTGAACCTCCCGGAGGACTTCTCGCAGAAGTTCACGGAGCTGGCCAACACCGAGGGCCTCTCTGAGAACGAGCGGCGGTTACGGGTCGCGCAGCTGGTGGCGGACGCCCTCAAGTAGGTGGGCACCCGGGTGAAGTCAGGGTTCGCCTACGTTCGTATTCCTCGCCCGTGCGATAATCGCTGTCATGAGCGTGATTCCCTACGTGATCGAGCAGACCGGGCGCGGCGAGCGGATGTACGACATTTACTCCCGCCTGCTCAAGGACCGGATTATTTTTGTGGGCACGCCGATCGAGTCGCAGATGGCGAATACCATCGTGGCGCAGCTGCTGCTGCTGGATTCCCAGAATCCGGAGCAGGAGATTCAGATGTACATCAACTGCCCTGGCGGTGAGGTGTACGCGGGCCTGGCGATCTACGACACCATGCGCTACATCAAGGCGCCCGTGTCGACGATCTGCGTCGGCATTGCGATGAGCATGGGCAGCGTGCTGCTGATGGCCGGGGACAAGGGCAAGCGCATGGCGCTGCCGAACAGCCGGATCATGATTCATCAGGGCTCGGCGGGCTTCCGTGGGAACACCCCGGACCTGGAGGTGCAGGCCAAGGAGGTGCTGCACCTGCGCGACAAGCTGGTGAGCATCTACCACGAGCACACCAGCCTGCCGCACGACAAGCTGATGCGGGATATGGAGCGTGACTACTTCATGTCGCCTGAGGAGGCCATGAAGTACGGTCTGATTGACAGCGTGGTGGACCGCACGCGCGCGCAGGAGGCGAGCGTATGACGAAGGGAGGGGACCGCTGCTCGTTCTGCGGGCGGCAGCATCCGCAGATCGCGCAGCTGATCGAGGCGCCGGGGCGCGCGGCGTTCATCTGCAACGAGTGCACTGAGCGGGCGCACGAGCTGGTGAAGCAGAACCGCACGAAGGGCGGCGCGGAGTTCAGCCTGGACGAGCTGCCCACGCCGCGCGAGATCAAGGCGTACCTGGACGAGTTCGTGATCGGTCAGGACGAGGCGAAGAAGGCGCTGGCGGTGGCGGTCGTCAGTCACTACCAGCGGCTGGCGCACCCGGACGTGAACCTGCAGAAGAGCAACATCCTCCTGATCGGGCCGACCGGGACCGGGAAGACGCTGCTGGCATCCAGCCTCGCGGAGATGCTGGAGGTGCCCTTCGCCATTGCCGACGCGACCACCCTGACCGAGGCCGGGTACGTGGGCGACGACGTGGAGAACGTGATCGTGCGGCTGCTTCAGGCCGCCGAGTATGACGTGGCGGCCGCTGAGCGCGGCATCATCTACATCGATGAGATCGACAAGATCGCCCGCAAGTCCGAGGGCACCAGCATCACCCGGGACGTGTCGGGTGAGGGTGTGCAGCAGGCGCTGCTGAAGATCATCGAGGGCACGGTCGCGCAGGTGCCGCCGCAGGGGGGCCGTAAGCACCCGCAGCAGGAACTCGTGCAGGTGAACACGAAGAACATCCTGTTCATCGTGGGCGGCGCGTTCGACGGCATCGCGGACATTGGCCGCAGCCGCACTAACGTGCGCGCGGTGGGCTTCGGCGCGGAGCACAAGGGCGACGAGAAGGACGAGTTGCGGTTCCTGCCGGAGGATCTCGTGAAGTTCGGGCTGATTCCGGAGTTCGTGGGGCGCCTGCCGCTGGTGGTGCAGCTTCAGGATCTGGATGAGGAGGCGCTGGTGCGCATCCTGACCGAGCCGCAGGGTGCGATTGCTACGCAGTACCAGGCGCTGTTCGGGTTCCAGGACGTGGACCTGACCTTCACGGATGAGGCGCTGCGTGAGGTGGCGCACCGGGCGCGCGATCGCAAGACCGGGGCGCGTGGCCTGCGGGCCGTGCTGGAGAAGGCCATGACGGACCTGCTGTTCGAGCTGCCGGTGGAGGGCCTGAAGGAGCTGCGGTTTGACGCGGCGCACATTGACGCCCCGATGGCGCTCCTTGAGTCGAAGGGACTCAAGAAGTCTGCCTGAGCATAGCGATAGAGGTTACAGCACGCCCCCGCACCAGTCCCTACACTTTGGGGACACCGTGCGGGGGTGTCGTCTCATGACCCCCCGCGATACACTCAAGTATTCCCGCGCCCAGCGCGCGGCCGTTAAGGAGCAAGCATGATCTGGGAACTTCCCGTCGTCGCACTGAGAAATATCGTGATCCTGCCCGGCGTCACCATGAACGTCGACGTGGGCCGCCCCAAGAGCAAACGCGCCGTGGATGAAGCGCAGGCCAGCGACCGCCGCGTCCTGCTGCTCACCCAGCGCGACGCGCGCACCGATGACCCCACCCGCGCTGAACTGTTTGACATGGGCGTCCTGGCCGTCATCAAGCAGGTCGTGCGCATGCCCGACAACACCTACCAGGTGCTGATCGAGGCGCAGGAACGCGCCGCCGTGCTGGACGAGGTGCCCAGCGCCTACATGCGCGTGCGCGCCGAGACCCGCCCCGCCCCGGCCGATGAGAGCCGTGAAGTGCAGGTCCTGATGGGCGAGATCAAGTCGGCCTTCGAGGAGTACCAGCGCCAGAACAAGAACCTGCGCCTGGATAACTACCAGCTGGAGGGCATCAAGGCCCTGACGGACGGCGGCGCGCTGGCCGATCAGGTGGCGCACCACGCCACCTGGACGCCTGAGGAGAAGCAGGAGATCCTCTCGGCCGTGGGCCTGCGCGAGCGGCTGGAGGCGACCCTGAAGTTCCTGTCGCGCGACACCGAGCGTTTCAACATGGACAAGAAGATCGCGGGGCGTGTCAAGGAGCAGATGGACGCCAACCAGCGCGAGTACTACCTGCGCGAGCAGATGAAGGCCATCGGCAAGGAACTCGGCGGCGGCGAGGACGGCCCGGCCGAGGTCGAGGCGCTGCGCGAGAAGATTGAGGGCGCGGGCATGCCCGACAGCGTCAAGGACAAGGCCCTCAAGGAACTCCAGCGTCTGGAACGCACGCCCGGCGGCAGCCCCGAGAGCACCGTCGTGCGCAACTACATTGACTGGCTCGTGGACGTGCCCTGGAGCAAGCGCGACGAGGAGATCCTCGACATCGCCCGCACCCGCGAGATCCTCGACGCCGACCACTACGCGCTGGGCGACGTGAAGGACCGCATCCTGGAATTCCTGGCCGTGCGTCAGCTGACCCAAAAGCCCGAGGAGACCGAGGAGGCCCGCAAGGAACGCACTGCCGAGGAACGCACCGATGACGCCGAGCTGCGCGCCCCGATCCTGGTTCTCGTGGGCCCTCCCGGGGTCGGCAAGACCAGCCTGGGCAAGAGCATCGCCCGGTCGCTGAACCGCAAGTTCGTGCGCATGGCGCTGGGCGGCGTGCGCGACGAGGCCGAGATCCGCGGGCACCGCCGCACGTACATCGGCTCGATGCCGGGTCGGATCATCCAGGCGATGAAGAACGCGGGCGTGACGAACCCCGTGATCCTGCTCGACGAGATCGACAAGATGAGCAGCGACTGGCGCGGCGACCCCAGCAGCGCCATGCTGGAAGTGCTCGACCCCGAGCAGAACCACACCTTCCAGGACCACTACCTGGAAGTGCCGTACGACCTGTCGCAGGTCATGTTCATCACGACCGCCAACAGCCTCCAGACCATCCCCCGGCCCCTGCTGGACCGCATGGAGATCATCAACATCCCCGGCTACACCCAGGTCGAGAAGGTCGAGATTGCCAAGCGCTACCGCGTGCCCCGGCAGATCAAGGCGCACGGCCTGACTGGCCGCCTGGAGGTCACGGACGCCGCGCTGAACCGCATCGTTGAGGAGTACACCGCCGAGAGCGGCGTGCGCAACCTGGACCGTCAGGTGAGCAAGCTGGCCCGTAAGGCCGCGCGTGAACTGCTCGAAAGCCCCTGGGAGGGCGTGAAGGTCATCGACGCGGCGCAGGTGCCCGACTACCTGGGCGTGCCGCTGCACCGCCCGGACAAGATGGAGAAAGAACCCCAGGTGGGCGTCGCGCAGGGCCTCGCCTGGACCAGCGTGGGCGGGACCATGCTGCTCGTGGAGGCGCTCGCCACCCCCGGCAGCGGCAAGATCGTCATGACCGGCTCGCTGGGGGACGTGATGAAGGAGAGCGTGGGCGCGGCCATCGCGTACCTGCGCGCCCACGCCGCCGAGTACGGCGCGGACCCTGACTTCCACAAGACCATGGACCTGCACGTGCACTTCCCGGACGGCGCCACGCCCAAGGACGGCCCCAGCGCGGGCATCACGATTGCCACGGCCGTCATCAGCGCCATCACCGGGCGCCCGGTCCGCATGGACGTCGCCATGACTGGCGAGATCAGCCTGCGCGGGCGCGTGCTGCCCATCGGTGGCGTGAAGGAGAAGCTGCTGGCCGCGCACCAGGGCGGCATCCGTGAGGTGATCGTGCCCAAGGACAACGAGCCGAACCTCCAGGACGTGCCCGAGAGCATCCGCGGTGAGCTGCGCATCCACACCTTCGAGCGGGTGGGTCAGGTGCTGGACCTCCTGCTGCTGCCCAAGCCGCAGGGCGAGAAGGGCAACATCCCGGTGCCCATGAGCAAGAGCGCCACGCAGCCCGGCGCGTAAACCAGAGCAGGCAGGCGCGGCGCGCGGGCATCAGTCCCGCAGCGCCGCGCCTGCCTCCTGCTATGGAACCCGCAGGGTCTTGCAGATCTCTGTGGGGCGGTCCACGGTCGGGGCGTTGAGGGCCACGATCTTCTTCTCCTTCACGCCCACGTAGCCCAGGCAGCGGGCCAGTTCCTGCAGGTGCTCCGGCGTCTGCGTGTACTTCACGGCGTCCTGCAACTCCTCGATGTCGCGTTCCAGTTCACGGGTGCGTGCCTGCGTGGCCTGGGTGTCGCGGGTCCAGGTGCTGGTGCGGTACAGGCTATGGCCCAGCTGGAAGGTCAGCTGCACGATGCCCAGGGCCAGCAGGGCGCTGGCGATCATCATGCTCAGCGGCAGGCGTTGCAGGCGCCGCCACCAGTCGCGCCGGGGCGGTGGTGGGGGGGGCAGGTCGGTCACGCCGCGCAGCATAGCGTCCGCCCGTGACGGGCAGGTGGGAAGGCGCGGCCAGCCTGGGGCTGGTGCGACTAGACTGGGCCGCATGAGTCAGTCTTCTGCTGTCACGCCCGCCACCTCGCGCCTTCCGGCGCTGAACTGGGGGGACGCGAGCCGGTCCGTCATTCAGCTGCGCTACGGGGACCTGGACGCCATGGGGCACGTGAACAACGCCCGCTACGCGGAATTCCTGGAGGTGGGGCGCATGGCCCTGGGCCGCGAGGTGGGCGGCGGGGCTGACGACCGCTCGGTACTGGCGCGGCTGGAGATCGATTACGTGCGTGACATCCGGCAGGGGCAGGAGGTGACGGTGGAGACGCTGGTGGAGCGGGTGGGCCGCACCAGCTGGACGAGCGTGGCGCTGATCCTGGCGGACGGGGTGCCGTGCGCGTTCGCGCGTTCGGTGCAGGTGCGGGTGGATGAGCAGGGTGCGCCGCGCGCGCTGCCGGAGGATTTCGCCGCGCGGGTCGCGCACCGGAGCGTGCGCTGAGATGGCGGCCTTCGAGGACCGCGTGCTGTACCAGGGGGACCCGTGGGTGCGGGTGGATACGCTGCCGCGCCTACTGGCCGAGGGCTGGCGCCGCACCCTGTCGGACGGCGGGGTGGTGAGCGTGGTGCGCACGCCCTTTCAGTGGTCGATGGGCAGCCCGGTGATTGAGATCGAGACCGGCGGGTACATGGGGGACGTGGGGCTGTACGTGCCGGAGGTGCAGCTGCCCGAGGCGCTCTCGCTGCTGGGCCTAGATGAGGAGGACCTGGAGGGCGCGACCCGTGCAGAGGACGCGGGGGCGGGTGGGGGTCAGGCGGGGTAAATTGCAGGGACAGGTCTCCCCCGCCCGGAACGGCCGGTTCCGGCGTGATTTCGCGTTCAGCTCCTCGTCTGGAAGCGCTTCCTGTTCGGCGTGTGCTTTCCTTTTCTCCTTTCACTTCTTTCGGAGGTCCCATGACCAACCCTTCCATCGAACCCCTCAGCATCGGCATTGACGTGGGCGGCACCAAGATCGCCAGCGGCGTCCTGCGCGGCGACGAACTGCACAGCCCCCACGTGATCCCCACCCCGGACACCGGCTGGGAAAGCGTGCTCGACGCCGTTGCAGGTGAGGTACGCCGCCTGCAGGATCAGTACCCGGAAGCCCGCCTGATCGGCGTGGGCATCCCTGGCCCGCTGAACGCGGACCGCACCCGCGTGAAGTTCGCGCCGAACATCTACGGCTTCACGGACGTGCCCATGGTGGACGGCCTGCGTGACCGCCTGGGGCAGCGCGTCGTCCTGGAAAATGACGCGAAAGCCGCCGCGCTGGCCGAGGCGCACCTGGGCGCCGCGCGCGGCGCCGAGAGCAGCATCTACGTGACGGTCAGCACCGGCATCGGCAGCGGCATCGTCCTGAACGGCCGCATCTGGCGCGGCCGGCACGGCATTGCCGGGGAGATCGGGCACATCACGGCCCTGCCGGGCGGCCCGGTCAGCGGCGCGGGCCTGGACGGCGCCCTGGAGGCCGTGGCGAGCGGCACCGCCATCGCCCGGGACGCCAGTTTCGCCCTGAACCGCGACGTGAGCACAGCCGAGGCCTTCCAACTGGCGCAGCAGGGCCACCCGGCCGCGCGGCGCGTGGTGGGGCAGGCGCTGCGGCACATCGGCATTGCGCTGGCGGACCTGCAGAAGACCATCGACCCGGAAGTGTTCGTGCTGGGCGGGGGCGTGGCCAGCGTGGGGGATTACTTCTTCCACGGGGTGCAGGCCGCCGCGGACGAGTACGCGCAGGGCTTCGCGCCGGTCACGATCCGCCGCGCGCAGCTGGCCGGGAACGCCGGCGTGATCGGCGCGGCGCTCGCCGCCCGCCACGGGTAACAGTCCAGGATCAGGGCTCTGCGGGCCGCCAGGGCAGGACTGTCCGGCGGCCCGCCGCCTCGTTCACGGGACGTCGTCCAGGTCCAGTTCCGGGACGTTCCCGATGGGCAGCTGCACGTGGGCGGTGGTGCCCCGGCCGACCTCGCTGTCCAGCCAGATGCGCCCCCCGTGGGCGTCCACAATGCCCCGCGCGATGCTCAGCCCCAGCCCCGCGCCCCCCTGGTCACGGCTGCGGCTGTCCTCCAGGCGATAGAAGCGGTCGAAGAGACGCTCCAGCTGCCCCTCTGGAATGCCCGGGCCGTCATCCTGCACGCTCAGGCGAACCTCCGGCCCGGCGCGCTCGCTGCGCAGCGTGACGGTCTGCGCGCCCGCCTTCAGGGCGTTGCTGACCAGGTTGATCAGCACCTGTTTCAGGCGGTCGGCATCGCCCTCGAACGGCACATCCTCTCCGGCGCTGGTCAGGGTGGTGTGCTGTGCCTGCGCCAGCGGCGCGAGCTCCCGCACGATGTCCGACAGGAACAGGGCCGAGAGGATCGGTCCGCGCTGCAGGGTCAGGGCTCCGCTGTCCGAGCGGGCCAGTTGCAGCAGGCTGGCGATCAGGTTGGTCAGGCGTTCAGATTCACTCTGAATGATCTTCAGGCTCTCTTGCTGCTGCCCGGTGGGGTTCGTGCGGCGCAGCAGGTAACTGGCGTGCCCGCTGATGGCCGTGACCGGCGTGCGCAGTTCGTGGCTGGCGTCACTGGTGAAGCGCCGCTGCGCCTCAAAGCTGCCTTCCAGGCGGCCCAGCATGGCGTTCAGCGCGGTCGCCAGGGATTCCACCTCGTCCCCCGTCTGCGGGACGGGCACACGCTCGGTCAGGTTCTGCCCGCCGATGCGTTCCGCAGCGCGCTGCACGCGCCTGAGGGGCAGCAGCGCCTGCCCGGCCAGCAGGTATGCGCCTGTCCCGGCGGTCGCCAGTCCCGTCAGGAACAGCAGCATCACCACCTGCCGCAGGTCGTCCAGCGTGGCCTGCACGGTGCTCAGGCTGCGGGCCACGTACACGATCCCCAGCGAGGGCTCGGCCTGCAGGCTGCCCAGCGCGGGGTCTCGGGTGGGTTCCGTGGTGGTCAGCGGGCCCAGCACAACTAGCAGACGCATCAGGACGGGTTCGCGGTTGGGCGCGTCGGCTATCAGGCGGTTGAGGTACAGGCGGCCGTCGGTGGCGTCGATCAGGCGTTCCATCTCGCCGTCCGTCAGGGTGATAGGCCGCTGGATGTCCACGGCCAGCGAGCGGCGCGTCTGCTCGCGCAGCACCTTCAGATTCAGGAACAGCTGCCCGCGCGCGTCATCCGTCTGGGCGCTGGCCAGATCATCAATCAGGCTCTGGCGGCTGTAGAAGGTCAGGTCCTCGACCGCCAGACTGGAATTCGGAAAGTAATAGCGGGCCAACAGTTTTGCCTGACCGATCTCGTTACCGATCTTGTTGAACGCACCGCTGCTCTGCGCGCCCTGCTGCTGCTTGTCAGTAGGCAGGGTGGTCTCATCGTTCGGACCGATGGGTTTGATCAGGTAGGTCACGAACTGCTTGTAGGTGTTGTTCAGTTCGCTGTCCAGGCCACTGATCAGGTTGACGCGCATCATGTACAGCGTGATGACGCCCACCCCGGTCAGCAGGAAGGCCAGCAGCGCCGTGTAGAACAGCGTGAGGCGCCAGCGCAGCGTCACGCGGCACTCCGGTGGGTCTCTCGGATCATGCCGGGCAGTCTAGAGGCCCGGCGCATGAGGGACACACCCCCGGGCACAGAGCGGTTACTCCTCGCGCAGCACGTAGCCCACGCCGCGCACCGTGTGAATCAGGCGGCGCTCCCCGCCCTCTTCCAGCTTGCGGCGCAGGTACCCGATGTACACATCCACGACGTTGCTCCCACCGGTGTACTCGGGCCAGACCTTCTCCTCGATCTCGAAGCGGGAGAAGACCTTGCCCGGGTTGCGGGCGAGCAGTTCGAGCAGTTCGAACTCCTTGGCCGAGAGTTCCACCCGGCGGCCGCCGCGGAAGATCTCACGGCCATCCAAGTTCATGACCAGGTCGGCCACGCGGACTTCACCGGTCACGGCGGGGTTCACACGGCGCAGGTGAGCGCGCACGCGGGCAAGCAGCTCCTCAATGGAGAACGGCTTGATCAGGTAGTCGTCGGCACCGCTGTCAAGGCCCTCGACCTTGTCCTGAATGCCGTCTTTGGCGGTTAGGATGATGATGGGTGTGTTGCTGGTCTTGCGGATGCGCCGCGCGACCTCCAGACCGTCGAGGACAGGGAGCATCAGGTCGAGGATGACGAGGTCGGGGTTGACTTCACGGAATTTGGACAGACCGGTGACGCCGTCGAAGGCGACCTCCGTGGCGTAGCCTTCAGCGGCGAGTTCAAGTTCGATGAATCGAGCGATGTCTTTCTCATCCTCGATGACTAAGACCAGTGGCTTGCGTTCCATGCGAGCAGTCTATGGACCGTTCTCATGAGAAGGCGTCCTGGGCGCTTAATCAACTTTCATGCGCGCGTCGATGTGCGTGCCGCGCAGCTGGTAGGCCGTGCAGCTGGGACCGAAGCCGGCCAGGGCCAGGGGCGGGCAGCTCTGAACGGGGAGGTGGGGTGCGGTGCGCCGCACGTCCTCGCAGATGAGGGTCTGGCCGGTTGCGGCGGCGTCACACAGGCGGCGGGCGTAGTTGACCGGCAGCCCGTAGGCACTCAACTGACCACCGACGGGGCCCATCAGGACCGGGCCGCTGGAGATTCCGGCGCGCAGGCGCAGCGTCTGACCCAGGTAGGTCGCCACCGCGAGGCGTGAGGCGCGCTCATGCGCTTCCTGCGCGGCCTCACATGCCTGCGCGGCCTGCGCGGCGGGCCACCAGGCCAGGACAGCGTCGCCCTGATGCTGCAGAACTTGGCCGCCCCGGGCTTCCATGATGAGGATCATGACCTGTACGAACTCCTGCATCAGGGTCATGTAGCTGCCCAGCGAGAGGGCCTGCGCCATGCGGGTGCTGCCGACCAGATCCACCAGCACCATGCAGGCGGGAATCGACTGGTCCTGGGGACCGGGGAGGGGCAGCAGCTGATCGCTCATGGGGATGACCTCATGATGATTGACGATGAGCAGAAAAGGAAGCTTATTTCATTTTGACGTTAAAGTGAAGTTTTAAACAGCAATTCAAAACCCGTTACTCCGCGAGGGACACACAGATGGGGGCACCGAGCGCTGGAAGCAACCGATCGACTCCGCCAGAAGCGAGCAGAGCCGCCTACACCACCACAAAGCCGTGCAGGGGAGGCACCGTCCGGAAGGTCACCGTATCCCCGACCTGCACAGCAGGCAGCGGCGCAAACGACCCCAGCACTAGCGGCAGGCGCGCCCGCACCACCAGCACCTGCCGCCAGACCTCCAGCACCACCCCGTGTCCCTCGATGCCCGACACACCCAGCACCTGCAACTGCTCGGAGCGGTCCTCACGGTCCGTCAGGGACCGCAGGGACCCGTCCTCCAGCACGCCATGCACCACCAGCCGCGCCGGCCCTGGCTGCGCCGCGTACGGACCGCTGCGGTCAAAGACGTACAGGACCCGCCCCGCCACCCCGAACTCCAGCAGCGGACTGCCCTCCCGCGCCGGGTAGAGCGTCCCCTCGGCTGCAAACCCGGCGTACCGCGCCGCGAATTCCCGCTCCGAGGTTTCCAGGGTCACGCCCGCCCGCGCCGCTTCCGTCATGCGCGCCAGTCTAGCGTTCACGCCCGCCAGTCAGTCCCCGCGCCTCCAGGGTGCCCAGGTCCGGCCGCCCGATCCCCGCTGCGTCCAGCAGCGCGTCAGCCCGCTCCAGCGCGAACGTGCCCTCCACCTCACGCTGCACGTGAATCAGGCACAGCCCCTGCAGGCGCTCCAGCCGGGCCCACGCCACACTGCCCGGCAGCTCGGCGTCGCGCGCGCGGGCCAGCAGCACCGCCGCCCACCGCTCATCCCCCTCCACAAAGGCCTGCGCGGCGTCCAGCGGTATCCAGTCCAGTCCCTCCGGACCGGGGCCGGTCAGGTCAGGGTGCGCCACGTCACGTCCACCACCACGCCCACCAGCATGGTCAGCGCCAGCCACATGTTCGCGTCGAAGAAGGCCACGTTCACCCGCGCCAGATCATCCGGATTCACGATTCGGTGCTCGAACAGCAGGATGCCGCCCATCGCCAGCGCCGCCAGGTAATACCAGAAGCTCGCACCCGTCAGCACCCCCACGAGCAGCAGCAGCGCGAACGTCAACGCGTGACTGACCGCAGCGATCCGCAGGGCCCGCGGAATCCCGAAGCGCGCCGGGATGCTCCTGATCCCGTTCGCCACGTCAAAGTCACGGTCCATCGTCGCGTAGATTACGTCCAGACCGATCATCCAGAAGATCACGACCGCCCACAGCGCCCACGCTGGCGGGGCGAACTCACCCGTCACCGCAATCCAGCCCCCGGCGGCCGCCGCGCCGTCCGTCACGCCCAGCCACGCGTGACACAGCCACGTGAACCGCTTCGTGTACGGATACCCGATCAGGAACACCACGGCCAGCGGCAACAGCGCCAAGCACAGGGGATTGAGCTGCGCGGCCGCCACGACCAGCACCACCAGACTGACGACCACCAGTGCCCACGCCTGCGCCGGGCTGATCTTCCCGCTCGGTACCTCCCGCCCCGCCGTGCGCGGATTGCGCGCGTCAATGAAGCGGTCAATCACGCGGTTGGCGCCCATTGCAGCCGTGCGCGCCGCGGCCATCGCCACCGTCACCCACACCAGCACGTGCCAGCCCGGCCAGCCCGTCCCGTTCTCCTGCATGCTCGCCAGCAGCATGCCCGCGTACGCGAAGGGCAGGGCGAACACCGTATGCTCGAACTTCACCAGATCCAGGAACGTCTTCACGCGAACGCCACTCACAATGACGCAGCATACGCCCCCGCCGCGCCTCCAGGCGGAGCGCAGCCACGTTCTCGCTCCCCACCCCCGAACCACCAGAATGTGCGTGCGCTGCCACCTCCACACAACACCCCGCACGCCCACCTGAACTCTGCTATAGTTCACAACGCGCGTTCGACGGGAGAGCACACGGTCACGAGGCGTAGCGCAGGCCGGTAGCGCACTTGGTTTGGGACCAAGGGGTCGCAGGTTCGAATCCTGTCGCCTCGACCACCCCCCCCCGACGACACGACGCACCAGCGGGATTGGTGTAGTGGTAGCACAGCAGCCTTCCAAGCTTCTGGCCTCGGTTCGAATCCGTGATCCCGCTCCAGGAAGGCTCCCCCCCGGGAGCCCTTTTTCATGCGCCCTTAGCTCAGCTGGATAGAGCAACCGCCTTCTAAGCGGTCGGTCGCAGGTTCGAGTCCTGCAGGGCGCGCCACGCATCACCCCTCCCCCACCGGGCGGAGGGGATTTTGCTGTCCCCTGATCCTCAGGGAGAGGGACATTTCGCGCAGCGGGGCGCGGCAGCATGAGCAGTGATGTCCGCCCCGCGTTCCCACCCCACCTCAGCTGCGCAGACCGAAGCCCTGGACTTCCTGACGCTCTACCACGCTGAGACCAGCACGCCCGGCATGCGGGCACGGCTCGCTGAGGTGCGCCGGACGGGCCACATGCACCTCAGCACGGCGGAACTGACTCATGGGGCGCGGGTGGCGTGGCGCAACAGCACCCGCTGCGTGGGCCGACTGCCCTGGAAGACGCTGGACGTCCGGGACCTGCGCCACGTGACTGAGCCGGAAGAGGTCTTTCTGCACCTGCTCTCGCACCTGCGCGGCGCGTTCAACGGCGGGCGCATCCGGCCCACCATGAGCGTGTTCGGGCCCGGCGTGCGCGTGCACAACGATCAGCTGATCCGCTACGCCGGGTACCGTCAGCCGGACGGCACGGTGATCGGCGACCCGCAGAACGCTGACCTGACCGAGCATCTAAGGCGCCTGGGCTGGGCTGGCGGTCCGGGCACCGCGTTTGACATCCTGCCCCTGGCGATCGAGGGAGCAGGCCGGGTGGCGCTGTTCCACCTGCCGCCTGACGCCGCGCAGGAGGTCGTGATCACACACCCCACGAACCCGGAACTCAGCGCGCTGGGCCTCCGCTGGCACGCCCTGCCCGTAATCAGCAACATGACGCTGGACATCGCGGGCCAGACCTTCTCGTGTGCCCCCTTCAACGGCTGGTATCTACAGACGGAGATCGCCGCGCGCAACTTGGCCGATGAGGAGCGGTACAACCTGCTGCCCGCAGTGGCAGCCGCGCTGGGGCTGGACTCGAGTTCCCGTCGCTCTCTGTGGCAGGACCGGGCGCTGCTGGAACTGAACGTGGCGGTCCTGCATGCTTTCGACCAGGCCGGGGTGCGGATCGCCGATCATCACGGCGTGACGGCGCAGTTCGTGCATTTTGAGGAGCAGGAACGCCGCGCTGGCCGGGCCGTGCGCGCCCGCTGGTCCTGGCTGATTCCACCCATGTCTCCTGCAACGACGCCTGTCTGGCGCCGCTCGTACCGGAGTGTGGAGGAGCGCCCGAATTTCACGGTGCAGACGCCCCCCTGGCATGTGGCCCGGCCCGGCGTGTGCCCGTTCCATTCCTGAACATGCCACTCCACTGACTCTGGGCGTTCGCAGGACCGAAATACAAAAAGAGCGCCCCAGACCGAAGTCCGGGGCGCTCTTGAACGCATCTGGTGTGATGAACGTGACCTGTAGAAAGGAGGTGATCCAACCGCACCTTCCGGTACAGTTACCTTGTTACGACTTCACCCC